>JANQER010000084.1 GCA_028278255.1 Elusimicrobiota bacterium
TAAGATAAACAAAAAAAAATCATGTAATGTTTTAGCAGAGGTTTTATTGGCATTGCGGGGGAAACCTGTGTCAGGGAGCGTTTTGGCCCAAAAAATGAAGGTCACACGTGCTGGGGTGCATAAGCAAATTCAGAAATTAAGATCGCGGGGATATGGCATTTCCGGAACCAATCGTTTGGGTTATTCTTTGAAATCAGCGCCTGAATTTATCAATGGGACAAAATGGAGCAGTTCTTTGGGCGGACCATTGTGTTGTCATCCGGCATTGACTTCTACCCAGGATGAGGCCAAAAGGCAGGCCTTCAACAAAGCACCTGAGGGGACAGTGGTAATTGCAGATCAGCAGACAAACGGCCGTGGACGGATGGGCAGAAAATGGGAGTCTCCCAAAGGTGGGCTTTGGTATTCTTTGATTTTAAGGCCGGCATTAAAGCCCAGGCAAATTCCAGGGCTTGTTTTGGCGGCTGCTTTGGATTGGGTCTGTGTGATCCGGGAAAAAACCGGACTATTGGCGCAAGTCAAATGGCCCAATGATGTGTGGATTGGGAAAAGGAAATGTGCTGGAATTTTGGCGGAAATGTCATCGGAGTTGGATCGAGTGGATTGGGTTGTTCTCGGGGTGGGGGTCAATGTGAATGCGAGGCCGTCCGGACGCATGAAAGTACCGGCTGTTTCATTGTCTGAAATAACAAAAGAGCCCCTGTCCCGTCAAATGCTGTTAAAAGATTGGCTGGTGCGTTTTTCAGAGAGCTATCAGCGCTATTTGCAGCATGGTTTTTCTGCTTTTCAAAAAGTTTTTCAAGAGTATTCAGTTTTGAAGGGACACAAAATTGAATTTGAGGGCACCCAAGGGCGTTGTGTCGGCATGGCGCAAGGGGTGGATTCTGAGGGAAGGTTAGAAGTGTATACCACGCGGGAGAATGTATTGGTCAGTGGAGGAGAAGTATTTGTGTCTATATAGTTATTGTAATCTTAATCATTTATTGACAACTAACTTGACTTCATCTCCAACACCTTTTATACTTTAAAAAGATATTCAAATGAAGGTGTCTTTGTTTAAATTCTTGTGAGGCGGGTCAGAATGGCTGAAACTGTAGGAACGTTGAAAATTCTCATTGCAGATTCCGATCAGGGTTTTATCAAATCTGTGGCAGATCGGTTCCAAGCGCTTCAAAATTTCAAAACTTCTCCGGACTCTTGTTTGTGCGGGGAAGAATTGTTTGATAAGGTTTTTTCCAATCCCTATGACCTCATATTCGTGGAAATGGGTTTTCCGGATATGAAAGGCCTGGAAATCCTTTCGCGGTTGGCGCAGTCTGCGCCTCCTCTTCCTATCATCATGCTCACTGCTGAGAATGATGCCCGCCAAGCTGTGGAGGTCATGAAGCAAGGTGTTTTGGATGTGTTGATGAAGGATGACTTCCTGTCATTGGATTTGTCTCGTCTTTTGCGCAGCCTTCTCGAAACATTTCAGCTGCGCCGTGAAAACGCTGAGCTCCAACAGATTAATCAGATGAAAAATGATTTTCTGGCCACCATATCGCATGAATTACGAACACCTCTTACATCCATAGTGGGACTGAGCGAAATTCTCCTCTCCGGGCGCATGGGGGCCATGGAGAAAAAGCATGAAGACAGTCTTAAAAAGATTTTCTCTCAATCTCAAAACCTGGTTGGTTTGATCAATCAACTTTTGGATCTGCGCGCCATTACGCAGGAGCATCCCAAGATAAAAATGAGTCAGGTTTCTTTGAAGGAGATTGTGAACCGTCAGGTGGAAGCCACGCGGGTTTTGTTTGATAAGAAAGAAGTCAAACTCACTGTGAAAGGGACTGACGACCCGCTGATGATCATGGCTGATCAAGACAGCCTTAAGAAAGTTGTCGAGCATTTGATCTCGAATGCGCTCAAATTTACCCCCAGCGGCGGACAGGTTGATATTGAATTTAAAATGATGGATGACAAAAACGTTCAATTAACCATCAAAGACACCGGACATGGCATCCCGCCGGAATCTTTGCCGTATGTGTTTCAGAAATTTTTTCATGTGGACCAATCATTGACGCGTCCTTACGGAGGCATGGGTTTGGGCTTGGCTTATTGCAAGGAAGTGGTGACATCGCATAAAGGCCGCATATGGGTGGAATCTCAGGGCATTGATCAAGGGACAATGGTGAGTTTTATTGTTCCCAAGGCCACCGGGGAAATGGAAAATTTAGGGGATGAAGAAAAAAATAGAAAATCTGTTCTGTGGGTGGATGACAACGCCAATATGCTGGAATTGGTGGATTATGGGTTTTCCAGCTATCGGAACTCAATTACGTTATGCACTGCACGCGGCGGAGTGGCGGCTTTGGCCAATATCAAAATGCAAAAACCTGATTTGATTATTTTGGATATTATGATGGCCAATATGGATGGTTTTGAATTGATTGAATATTTAAAGAATGATTCTTCGACAAAAGATATTCCGATTCTGATTGTCAGTGGTTACCAGGAAGCAGCCAAACGCGCAGTGGAAAGCGGCGCAAATGATTATTTCCTCAAGCCTTTCCGCATTTCAGATGTTGTGGAAAAAATAGAACAACTCCTGTCTTCCCGCTCATAAAAAGATATAATTCCTTATTACTGTTTAAACCCGGATTGTGCATTAGGGCGTGAGGACCGAGACGAAGCAGCCGGGTCAGTTTTGACGAAAAATACGAGCTCATAGCCGTACGCTATG
>JANQER010000139.1 GCA_028278255.1 Elusimicrobiota bacterium
CCCGATTTATCGGGCTGTTTTACCGTCGGAGGCATGCTTCCGCGCTTTCAAAGAGCCCGATAAATCGGGCAATTACAGCCCCGACGGAAATGGCGAAAAACGCTGAACCACAGTTAAAATAAAAGAGAAGACAATGAAATTAGAAATTTCAAGTGATAGTAAATATGTATTCTATTTCTAATTTCTCTAAATATCCATTATGAACAAAAACATCAAAGACCATACAATGTATTTGGCGGAGCTCAAAAGGAAAAACTTTACGTTTTGGGTTTATCTCACTTTGTCCATAGGGGCTTTTTTTATGTTGGTGCCGTTTGTGTGGATGCTCATCACATCTTTTAAGCCCCGGGCAGAAGTGCTGGGATATCCGCCCACGTTTATGGTTCATCATCCCACATGGGAATCTTTTATTGATCTTTTCCGCATAGTGCCCATGAAACGGTATATTCTCAACAGCCTGATTGTGGCCGGCGCTGTGACAGTGTCCAATGTGTTTTTATGTTCCATGGCCGGGTACGCTTTTGCCAAACATGACTTTTGGGGGAAAGAAAAAATCTTCTTGGTGCTGCTGGGGTCTCTCATGATTCCGTGGCAGGTGAATATTATTCCTGGATTTATTATTGTGAAAAAGCTAGGATGGCTGAGCAGCTATCAGGGTTTGATTGTGCCAGCCATGGCCAGTGCCTTTGGTATTTTCCTGATGCGCCAGTTTATCCGGAACATTCCGGATGATTTATTGGACTCAGCGCGGATTGATGGGTGCGGGGAATTTCACATTTATTGGCGGATTGTGCTGCCTTTGTGCAGGCCGGCTTTGGCCACTTTGGCCACTTTTGTGTTTATTCAGCAATGGAACAATTTTGTGTGGCCGTTGATCATTATCCATGATTCACCTATGCGCACAGTGCCTTTGGCTTTGTCTGTGCTCAATGGCCAGTTTGACACACGATTCGGCATTCTTCTGGCGGGCGCCACGGTCTCGATTGTCCCGATGCTGCTGATGTTCCTCTTTTTCCAGAAACAAATCATTAAAAGCTTTGCTTTTGAAGGACTCAAAGGCTAAAAGCTTAAACCACAGAGAACACAGAGGGCTCAGAGAGAAAATTTTTTTGTGTAAAAAACAAAAACAGCGCACCTCACGTGCCGCTAAAAAGCTTGAACCACAGAGCAAACAGAGAGGAAAAAAGGCATTGTGAAAGATAAAAAACACAGAAGTCTTTTAAGGGTTTCCCCAAAAAAGTTTTTCTCTGTGTTCTCTGTCTATGTCGCTAGACATGGGCTAGGTTTGTAGGACTAGAGAACTCTGTGGTTAAAATTATTAAATGGGAGGTTGAAAGTGAAAAAGTATCCGATATGCAAGCGTTATGAAGGGAATCCTATTTTAACAGGGAAAGATTTTCCTGTTGAAGCGAATATTAAGAATGTTTTCAATTCCGGCATTGTCAAACACAAAGGCGTCTATTACATGGTCTGCCGGGTGGAAGATGCCGCTTTGGTGGATCGTTTTTGGGTGGCAGAAAGCACAGACGGCTATCATTTCAAGCCGCGGCCCAAACCAGTGGACATGCCCCACAATGATCCTGAATTCAAAGAATACACATGCGGCATGTATTATGATCCCCGCGTGACCAAAATCAAAGACACGTTTTATATCCTTCATGCAGCGCACAGCGGCCACACTTGCCGGTTGAGCCTTGTGCAGTCCAAAGACCTGAAGAAATTCAAATGGATGGGTTTTGTGTCTGAAACCGATAACCGCAACGGCGTGCTTTTTCCGGAAAAAATCAATGGACTTTATGCACGCTTGGATCGTCCCAACACCGGCGCTGACACAGGTGATATTTGGGTGTCTTATTCGCCTGATCTCATTTATTGGGGCAAAAGCAAATGTGTGTTCCGCAATTGGCAGGGCATTCGCTGGGCATGGACCAAAATAGGCGCAGGCGCCACGCCTATTAGAACACCCAAGGGATGGCTGACAATTTTTCATGGCGTGCGCACCCAATGCAAAGCGCATTTTATCTATCAATTAGGTGTTTGCTTGCTGGATCTGAAAGACCCGTCAAAAGTTGTGGCCATGTCGCAGGATGCCATTTTGATCCCTGAAGAACAATATGAGCTAACAGGCCAAACCCCCAGCGTGGTGTTTACCTGCGGCGCTGTGGTGGAAAATAACGGCGAAGTCAAACTCTATTACGGCGGCGCTGACACCGTCCAATGCGTGGCCACCACAACAGTGCAACGCCTCATCGACGCCTGTTATAACCGCTGAAAAGATAAAACCACAGAGCACGCAGAGGACACAGAGAGAAAAAATAGGGTGTTGTAAAATAATTTTTAAGGTTTTTTACCATAGAGAGTTGTTCTCTGTGAACTCTGTGTGCTCTGTGGTTAAGTTATTGGAGTTTTTATGAAAAAGCATGGCTTCTTAGTGGATATGGACGGGGTGGTTTATCGGGGGTCAGAGATTATTCCGGGAGCGCGGGAATTTATTGACTATTTACGCGTCAATAATCTGCCTTTTGTGTTTCTCACCAACAACAGCCGGCCCACCAAACTGGACATTATTCGTAAGCTGAAAAGATTCAACATCACAGCGTATGAATCAAATGTGTACACCAGCGCCATTGCCACAGCGCAATTCTTGTCTGCCCAGCACCCACATGCCACAGCTTTTGTGATTGGGGAAGGCGGTTTGCTCAATGCTTTGCATGAATATGAGATTGCCGTGGATGACACCAGCCCGGATTATGTGGTGATTGGTGAGGGACGCACCTGGACAGCTGAAAACATTGAAAAAGCCATTGATTTTGTGATTGCCGGCGCAAAATTAATCGGCACCAATCTGGACCCGTCCCCGAAAATCAAAGGATGGATGAAACCCGGCACAGGCGCTATTCTCAAAATGATTGAAGAAGCCACAGGCAAAAAAGCTTTTAGCGTGGGCAAACCTTCGCCTGTGATGATGCGGAACGCCCGCAAGCAGCTTAATTTGCAGGCGTCTGAAACAACCATTGTGGGGGACACCATGCCCACGGATATTCTGGGCGGTGTGCTCATGGGAATCCGCACCATATTGACCTTGTCCGGGGACACGAAAAAAGAAGACTTAGACACTTATCCGTACCAGCCGAATTATGTGATTGATTCTGTTAAAGACATTATTCCGCTGTTGAATAAATTGTTGGGCCTGAACGGGGGAAGATCCACGGATTACGGTTCTATGTCTCTCCGTTTGCACAAAGCCGGGAATAGAAGGAAAAGTTAATTCGTGCTCGTTGACGCTGCCCTCACCCTTCGAGCCGAAGGCTCGATGCCCTCTCCCGCAAGCGGGAGAGGGGAGACAACTGATTTTTCCTTCGATATCCCCTCTCTTTTTAATTTACAAACATATGGCTATATAGACGTTTAGTTGCTATAATCCCTTCACCTGAAAAACAAAAAAGGAATTTTTTACATGACAACAAGGCGTGTTTTGTTTTTGTTCTTATTTTCTTCTGTCATTGGTTTTTCACTTGCGTGGAGCAAAGACAAAAAAACCGTATACCTCAAAGCCTCTTCTGTTAAAGTGTCCTCATTTGACGACACCCCTGGCTGGGCGCCTGAGCCCAATCCCAAGGCTGTTGTGGATGGCAACATGAAAACCCGCTGGGCGTCCAAAGCCGAAGACAATCAATGGGTCCTGATCAACTTTGGCCGGACAAAAACCATTGACAAGGTTATTCTCTGCTGGGAACGCGCTTTTTCCCCGTCTTATTCACTCAGCGTGTCTGACAATGCAAAAACCTGGAAAAAAATTTATGTGAAAAAAAGAAGCCAGGGCGGAATTGAAACAATCGGCCTGGCGTCTGTCAAAGCGCGGTACCTTCGGCTGGACATGCTGACCCGGTTCAACCCGGGATGGGGCGTGTCGCTTTGGGAAATAGAATGTTATGGCCCCAAAGACAAAAACCCCAAAGACAAACCTTTGTCCAAAGTGTTTTCCTGGCGCACATCACCTGCTTCAGGCGGTGATCTTGTTTTGGAAGAGGAAGACCCTCTTCCCGGCGTGGGAGTGATCACGCCCGAAGAATTTCATGCAGGCATCAATTACACGTCTTGGCACAACTCTGATTATGCCGCAGACACATCTGACCGTATTTTATCAGAAATCACAAAAAAGAATATCAGGCACATTGCCATTCTCACCACTTGGTACCAAAAAACCGCTGAATCCACTGACATCAAACCGCAAAGCCCGAAAAGCGGCTCAAACTTTGATTCCCCGGCTGACGAAGCTGTGGGGCATGCCATTAATAGGTCGCATGCCTTGGGAATGAAAGTCATGCTCAAACCGCATGTGGACGTGGAAGACGGCACTTACCGCGGGGATTTTTATGTGGAGAGTGATGACTGGTTTGTGAGCTACAAAAAATTTATTTTGCATTACGCCCGTTTGGCGCAGAAATACAATTGCGAAATGTTTTGCGTGGGCACTGAATTAAAAGGCACCACCACTTGGGACCGTGACAAACAATGGCGCGGCATTATTGAGGCTGTCCGTGCCGTGTACACCGGCCCGCTCACTTACGCGGCCAACTGGGACGAATACGAACAAATCGAGTTCTGGGATGCCTTGGATTACATTGGCATTGATGCTTATTTCCCTTTAACAGATTCTTACAGCCCCTCAAAAAAACAATTAATGGCCGGATGGGAAAAAAGAGCAGATGACATCAAAGAATGGCTGAACAAGAAAAAGCTCACACAGCCGGTTCTCTTCACAGAATTGGGTTACCCGAGCGTGGACGGCGCCAATGTGCAGCCCTGGATCGGCATTTCTGAAAAAACAGACAGAAAGGAACAAGCTGACTGCTATGAAGCCTCTTATCAAGTGCTGACGAAAAGAGACTGGTTCCGCGGATTCTATTGGTGGCATTATCTGCCGAATGACCAGCCCATGCAGGAAGATTTAAGGATCCGCAGCAAACCCGCGGAAAAAGTCATGTCCCGCTGGAACAAAAAAATGAAAAAGAAATAAAATTGAATCGTCGTAGGGCCCGGGCCTGCCCGGCCAACAAAAGAAATTGTCGTAGGGGCGGACGGCCGTCCGCCCTTTTAGTGGAAATGATTAATTAAGGAGATAACATATCATGACAGAAGCAACAGTTGAAAATGGTGAGGAAAAAATGTGCGACCGTCTTCCTGTTTCGACCAAGATGGCTTACAGCCTTGGAACAGCGGTTGATATGTGGGGTCTATGGTTATACCCGTCCGTTTCTTATATGATCTTCAACTTATTCTTTGGGCTTGATCCGAGATTGGTGGGGATAGTGGTTGGATCGCTTCGGTTTTGGGATCTTTTGGTTGATCCTATTGTCGGATGGGTGTCTGACAATTTACGTTCCAAGCACGGCCGCAGACGACCTTTTATCTTAATAGCCGGTATTTTAAGCGGTCTTGGCTTGCCTTTGTTGTTTTGCATGTCCCCAGACTGGGTAGGTGTTAAATTTCTTGGAATCTCCGTTGTGTTCTGGTATATGATTGTTTCTAACTTTTTGTATATTCCTATTATTAGCGCGTTTACAATACCTTACTATAGTTTGGGTAACGAGATGACGCCTGATTATGAGGAGCGTACCTCTATAATGTCTTTTAGGAGTGTTGCCCAAAAAATTTCAGAGGTGGGAAACTTTCTAGCCTTTAAATTTACGACTTTGGCGTGGTTTCTTATTCCCGAAACAGGGAAGCAGAATACTCTTCTGGCAATGAGGATTTATACAGTGATCTTGGGCCTGATTATGGCTGGATTCTCCATTATTATTTTCTTGAGGGTCAAAGAACGATACTATGAGAAGGTCGTTGTGAAGGTTAAACAAAAAATATCAATATTAAGTTCCCTTGGAGAAACCCTTAAGTGTAAGCCATTTCGCCAAATATTGGTCATGGGCTTTGCTTTTACTTTCGGCACAAGCATGGTGGGTTCACTGGGTTACTATGTCACGCGTTTTTATGTGGCAGGTGGAGATGAGAAAGTTGGTAATAGTTGGCAGTCTTGGATGGGGATTGCCTTTATGATCGGCGGTGTTGTTGGTGTTCCCATTCTTGCATTTTTAGCGCATAGAATTGGAAAACGTTATGCAGCGGTCATAGCGTGTGTGGTGGGGATATTTGGATACGGAGGTTCTTGGTTTTTGTACACACCGCACATTCAGTGGCTTCAATTAATATCTTCAGGGTTAATAGGTATGGCGGCTGCTTCTCTCTGGATGCTGCACGCTGCCATTGGGGCAGATATCCAAGACTATGATGAACTCAATACAGGGACCAGAAGGGAAGGGTCTTTTACAGCCTGTGGGTCTTATATTCTTAAGTTTGGAAATGCGATTGGAACTCTTCTTTGCGGTTTTATTATTGCATGGTCCGGGTTTACATGGAAACTTGATGTACAAGCGCCTGAGACCATATTTGATCTTCGGTTAGGTCTGGCCTTATTGCCTGTTTTGGGGCTCATCGTTGCCATCATCTTTGTGATGCGAGTGCCCATTACCAAAACAATGAGCATGGATATTCGGAAAAAACTTGAAGAACGCCGAGGAGCGGTATAATAGTCATTCGTAATTGGTAATTTGTAATTGGTAGAAAAACAAAAAGTCGTAGGGGCGGACCTTGTGCGGGTCTTTGCATCTGCCGAGGGGAAGGGGCATCTGCCAAGAAAGCACTGTCGGATCTTGGAGATGTCCGCCCGATCAGTTGCAGAGGCCGGGCCTGTGACTGCGCTAGCAAGAAATGCCGTGTGGGAACGGCCCCGGCCCGAAGAAACAGGCGGGGTTTATAAAAGTTTCACCAATGTGGCCACAATAGCGGCTTGGGCCACAAGCATGCCAGCCACCCATTTAATGGTTTCAACTTTTGCGGATTCAATATTTGCTTTTAGTTCGATTTTTGCAGCGTCAAGATGTACTTTTGTGACCAATTCTGTTTCGGTCACATCTTTAAAAACTTCAGCAAGTTCTTTTGCCGCGCTGTCTTCTAAATGCGCGGATTTTAATCGTTCATAAATACCCAATGTATCAAGTGCATGTGTGGTCATATAATAAGGCCTCTCTGTTTGATGCTGTCTCTTTTCTTTCAGTTTTCTTATAAAAAGTATATACTATTTCATTCACGATTTCAACAAAAGCTGTTTATGAATTTGTTTTTGTTTAGAATTTAGAGTTTAGGATTTAGAATTTCTACAAAAGGAGCTTTATATGGCCAATGAAACAGTTTTTAAACGATACAAGCACAATCCCATTATCACAGCAGCGGCTGTGCCAACGGCGAACAGCATTCACAACAGCGCTGTGGTGGAATTCGGGGACGGATATGCAGGCATATTCCGCATAGACCATCAGGACATGCGGTTTCGTCTGCACATGGGCAAAAGCAAAGACGGATTCAAATGGAGCATAGACCCCAAGCCCATTGTGTTCAAAAGTGATGACCCGGATGTGTGCCTGCGTGACCTCACTTATGATCCCCGCCTTCTTAAATTAGAAGACAAATACTATGTGACCTGGTGCAATTCAGGCGCACAAGGGCCAAGCATTGGACTGGGGTACACAACGGATTTCAAAGAATTCATCCAAATGGAAGACCCTCTTCCCACAGCCAACCGCAACAGCGTGCTGTTCCCGCGAAAAATCAATGGCAAATACGCCATGTACCACAGACCCAGTGACAGAGGCCATACGCCTTTTGGGGACATCTTCTATGCGTCCAGTCCTGACCTGGTGCACTGGGGCTGTCACAGATGGGTGTTTGGCGCTGCCAAAAGCGGGTGGCAATCCACCAAATTAGGCCCAGGACCTAATCCCATAGAAACCAAAGAAGGCTGGCTGCTGATTTACCATGGTGTTTGGACCAGTTGTAATGGGTATCTCTATTATGCTGGCGGGGCTCTCATGGACCTGGACAAGCCTTGGAAGGTTATTGCCAGGACAAAGGATTATCTATTAGCGCCTAGTGAAATATATGAGCGCGTGGGTGATGTGCCCAATGTGGTGTTCCCCAGCTCAGCAGTGGTCAAAGGGGATTATCTGCGCCTTTATTATGGCTGCGCTGACACCTGCATCTCCGTGGCAGAAGCCAGCATCAAAGACATCATACAGTTCATCAAAACGCACAGTTTTTAAAAAATTATTAGAAAATCAATAATTTTCAGGAAAAGGTGTAGTATTTGTTTTGCCATTGACAATTGCCAATTGGCAATGTATAATGGCAATACGGAGGCTTTATGAATGTATTTGTTGATAAATTTGGTAGAATTGTTATTCCCAAGCAGATTAGGGATGATTTCGACATTCAGCCAGGAACCGAACTGCATATAATTGAGGGTGACGGGCACAAAATCGTCCTAGAACCTGCTTCACAGCAGCCATGTTTAATGGTCAGGGAAGGTCTTCTTGTTTATAATGGGACAGCTGCTGAGGATATTGAAAAAAGCCTAAAAGCCAACCGTGAAGAGCGGATCAAAAAAATAGCTCGTGGATTTAAAGCATGAAAGTGCTTTTTGATACTTCTGTATTGGTAGCGGCTTTGGTGAATGTTCATCAGGCCTATGAGCGCTCTTTCTCCTGGCTCAAAAAAACCAAGTCAGGGGAAATAGATTTTTTGGTATGCGCACATACCTTGTCAGAATTATATTCAGTGCTGACAACTTTGCCTGTTTCGCCGAAGATCACGCCTGCTTTGGCGCATAGGCTTATTAAAGAAAATATTGAATCCTCAGCCTCCATTGTTGAATTAACATCAGATGATTACAAGCGCGTTCTCAGGTCCTTGTCTGATTCAGAGGCAACCGGCGGCATTATTTTTGATGCGCTCATTGCGCAGGCCGCACAAAAATCAGACGCAGATATTCTCCTCACGCTCAATTTAAAGGACTTCAATCGCTTAAGCTTAAAAACACCTCCTGAAATCAAAGAGCCATAGCCTTGGCTTGACTATTTTGGGACGCTGATAATTATATAACTATATTGACACGTCTCCCCATTCCGTGCTAAAATACTTTCATGCTCAGATAAAAGAAAGTATTTCGAACATTTTGTTTGATTATTGTCTCTTGGTTATTGGTTATTATTTGGTTATTGTTTCTTGGAATTTGGTTATTCCCGGCTCATCTGGGTTAGGATTTAAAGTTTAGAATTTAGGATTTTTAAATAATGAGGTTACTATGCCCAGGCAAGCCAGGTTGGACTATCCGGGATGTTTGCATCATATTATTAACCGCGGCATAGAAAAACGCTCTGTTTTTCTAGAAAAAGCCGATTATCAATTCTTTATCGACAATCTCTCAGAATTGGTTAAAAAAGGCGGGTTCAAATGCTATGCTTGGGTTCTTATGCCAGCTCATTTTCACCTGCTCATAGAGACCAACAATAAACCCATTGCCAAGTTCATGAGCAGTTTGCAAACCAGGTATGCCATTTACTTCAATGCCAAATACAAGCGCTTTGGCCGGCTCTTCCAAAACCGTTACAAATCAACGGTTTGCGACAAAAAACACTATCTCAAAGACCTCATTGCGTACATTCATCTGAATCCATTAAGATCCAAAATCATTGATTCTTTTGAGCTCCTGTCCCAATACAAATGGAGCGGACACCGGACTTTGATTGGGGAAGACAAAAACAAATGGCAGGCTGTGTCTGATGCGCTGCGGGTTTTTGACAAAAATGACGCTGCGGCCCGGACCGGTTATATGGCTTATTTAAGAGAGAAAAAGAATGAAAAAAGAGATTTCTCCGGCGGCGGTCTTATTCGCAGCATTGGCGGGTTAGAAGTCATGAAAAATCCGCTCGGGCATCAAAGGGACGTGTATGATTCCAGGGTATTGGGAGACGGGAATTTTATCAAATCCATTATGCATACCCGAAGCACACAAGAAAATGAGCGTGCCTCCAAACACAGTCGTTTGGCATTCTCCGAACTCGTGAAAAGAGTGTCAGCCCTTTTTGACATTGACCAAAGCCAAATGAGGCAAAGGGGGAAAAGCGCTAAAAAAGTAGCCCAAGCCAGGGCAGTGGTGTCTTATCTCTCTGTGGAATACGGCAAAAACACCACAGTCAATATTGCAGAACAATTCAACATCAGCCAGCCTGCTGTCAGCAAACTCTGCCAATCCGGCGCCCAAATCCTTGCCCAAGACAAACAGCTCGAAAAAAAAATCCTTCAATAAAAGAGACTGTGTCAAACCCTGCGCCCGCTGGTGCCCGGTTAAAAGGTGTTTGGGGCTTTCCCTCAACAAAATGGATTCTGAATGAAGAGGCCGGATATTTTTTTATTGTGCTGAAGATCTTCCGTATACAGGTATTTGCAATTACAGTCAATGGCTGAAGCAATGATCAGTGAATCATAAAAACCAAACCCTGTCTCCTGTTTGACGGACAAAGCTTCTCTGTAAAGGTCTATGCTCGGGAATGATTCGCAAAGGGGGGTCAGTACACGGTCCAGGTATAATTGACATTCATACACTGTGAAAGGTTTTTCAAATTTTCGAAGACAGACATTGAAAAACTCCTGTACAACCTGAAAACTGATGACCCCTGAATTATCTGAAAGCGCTTGATTGATTATTTCCTGAGCCTTTGCTTTTTTGGCAGGCGCGTGGTTGTCAAATGAATAAACCAAAATATTCGTATCAATGAAAAATTTAGCGCTCATTCATTTCTTCTCTGGTAAAATGTCTGCCGGAATGGATATGCGACAGCTGCTTCATGATGCGCTGATACTCTTTTGATCTGTTTTCGCTGCCCACGTATCTTTTGATCCACTCTCTGAAAATGATATTCAAAGACTTATGTTCTTCCTGGGCCCTGTGCCGGGCCAGGCGGATTAAAGATTCATCAGCGCTCAGCGTAATATTCTTGATCATAACAAAAAATCCCCCAAGAGCCAGAGATTTTTTTATCCTCTAGTATTATATAGCCACACATAATAAGTATACACGAAATTAGTGTGTCTTTCAAGAGGCTTGTTTTATTAAAACCATTCCTTGAAATTTGTGATCGATTGGGTTATAATATTACATATATGGCATCGATGGAGGTTTTATGGTCGTTAAAGTGTCTCCCAAATATCAGATTGTTATCCCTCAAAACATCCGGGAATCGCTTCACATTCATCCCGGCGAAAAAGCGCAGGTGATCCAGTACGAGAATCGTATTGAATTTATCCCCATCCGTCCTATAAAAAAGATGCGGGGTTTTTTAAAGGGAATAAACACAGACATCTCTCGTGAAAAAGACAGGATAGAATAAACATGAACATAGTGGACTCATCCGGATGGCTTGAATATTTTGCTGACACGCCTCAGGCAGATGTATTTGCGCCGGCTATTGAAAACACAGAAAAACTCATTGTCCCCAGTGTCTCTGTTTACGAGGTTTTCAAAAAGGTGCTCAGGGAAAAAGGGGAAGATTTGGCTCTTCAAGCCACGGCTTTGATGCGGCAGGGGCAGGTGGTGGATTTGGATTGTACAATTGCTTTGCAGGCTTCCCGTTTATCTCTCCATTATAAGCTTCCCATGGCAGACAGCATTATGCTTTCATCCGCTCTTCACTACAAAGCTGTTTTATGGACGCAGGATGCTGATTTTCAGGGCATAGACAGCGTCAAATACTTCCAGAAAAAATCATAAGTTATTTTTATGGTTATATGATTATATATGTCCCGCCAGGCCAAGTGTTACAACATTTTTACGACTTCTTAAGGCGATCTTAATGGCATATTTATATACTTTAAATAGATTCAGAGAATGCCAAGGCAATAGAAATACAGTAAAAATTCATTGATTGTTGGCGGGGTTTATCTCCCTTTTGTAAAGGGAGAGGCAGAGGGATTTTATTCGTTATTTTTTGGGTTGTTTTTAACGATTGCTTTGAGGGAAACTTATATGTCCAAACATTGCTCAGCAGCTAGAATAATCAATCGAACGTTCAGAATATACAGCCAGCGGATAATGGCTTCTGCTATAGCTGTTGTTTTTATGTACTCCACTATTTCCACGCCTTTTGCAGAAGCCAGTTTTTGGAAAGAGCGTAGACAAGCAGTTGAAAGGCAAAGAGCAAAGGGCAAAGGGCAAAGTGAAAACTTAACTTTTGCGCAGCTGCCGAATAGCGCAAATCTCAATCAGCTTTTGCCCAATATCGGCGCTGACCAATCTTTGCTCAATTCTTCTCTGGATGCTTTTCGCAAAAACATCAAGGGCCTTTCTTTAAACGAACAAAAAGCCAAAATCAACAAACTGCCCACATGGCTCACTTCTTTGCCTTCCATGTATGGCGACGTCCGCAACATATATATTGCCCCTTCGTCACCCCTGGTCACCCCTGGTCACCCTTCGTCACCCTTTGTTATATTGATCCAGGATATTCATGAAGTTTATTCTGCGCAAAAAAACATTTCCCAAATGCTCACACATATTGATGCAGGCACAAAAGGCCCGCTCCTTGTGGGAGTGGAAGGCACCACCGGCGCATTCAATATCAATCCTTATAGACAACACACAAACATTGGCCACCACAAAGCCATATCAGACTACTTCCTCAAGCAAGGATATATCCATGGGGGGGAACATTTTGCTTTTCTGGCGCAAGAAGAGCCTGTGCTCTGGGGCATGGAAGAACCTAACCTATATATAAGGAACGTGGAAGCGTACAAACAAAGCATCCCGCTCAAAGCCCAGTTAAAGGAATATATAAAAGAAACCAACCAGGCCCTGGGCCCGGTGAAAAACAAAGTCTTCAGCAAATCCCTTCAAAAGCTCGAACAAAACCTCGCTGGGTTTCACAATCAAACAGTGTCTTTAAGCGACTATGTGAGATTTTTAAGCAAAGGGCAAAGAGCAAAGAGCAAAGGGAAAAACATTAAAAATTTTATAAGAGCTTTAAACATTGAAGAATCATTGGATTTCAAGGTGGTGGAAAGGGAAAGGACGCGGCTGATCAATGTTTTGGCCAAAAAACTTTCTACGCCGGACTTGCAATCCTTGCTTCAGGCCAGCATGGCTTACCGGGCCGGGCAAGTCACATATGGCGCGTACTATGACTATTTGCGCGCTTTGTCAGAAAAAAGCGGAGTGCCTTTAAAAGGGTACAAATCATTTGACCGGTACATCCAATATGTGCTCATGGCCGAGAAAATTGATTCTGAAAAACTCTTTCATGAAGTAGAAGTCTTAAAAAAACACGTTGTCAATATTCTGGCCAAAACCCAGCCCCAAAAAGAACTCTGCCAAATCAGCGAAGACCTCCGCTTGCTGGACAAACTCTCCAAACACGAATTCGGCCCCAATGAATGGAAACTGTATCAATCCCGTAAAGAACAGATCGCGTCGTTGGATGAAGGAGTTAATAAGACCATAGACCAAAGACCGAAGACCGAAGACCTAAATGCCAAAAGCCTGCCGGATTTAAAAGCTTTTGAGAGATTTTATGAAACAGCAGAAGCCCGCAACAAAACCATTGTGGATAATTTAATCAAAAAATCCGAAACAAAACTTAATAACCAATTTCCAATTTCCAATTTCCAATTTCCAATTACTACCATTAAAAAAATCTATGATAAAGCCGGGCTTATGGAATTTGATGTGGACCTCACAGACCGCCCGGCTGATCTGCCTGATGTGAACATGACGCTCATGATGGTTAAAACTGACAGTGAATCAAAAGAATCCCACACAAAAGCCCTGTCCCGTATGAAACACCACTTCCGCAACAAAGGCTCCCCTGTTATTGACATGAAGCAAATAGTGCTGGAAGACCAAAGACAGAAGACCACAGACCACAGACCACAGACCAAAGCAAAAAGCAGCGGCCAATTCCCATCAATTTCTGTTTTGATAGCCGGCGGGTTCCATACGCCCGGCATCCAAAAAATGCTGGAAGCCAAACAAATTTCCTATGCCACACTGACCCCCAAACTCGCGGAAATCCCGGAAGGCGCACAATACTTGGACGTGTTCACCCGCGACAATACCCCCTTAGAAAAACTTTTGCTGGGCGAAAAACTATTTGTCAAAAACACATCTGCCACATCTCTTGGCCCGGATGCTCCTGGCGCGCAGCCACTTTATATGAAACCTGTTTTAGATAAAACCATGGCCTATATAGGGGCAGGAGAAACCCGGCCTGGACAGGTTTACAGTTTAGGCACAGCCCAGGCAAGCCAAAATTTATTGGATTATTTGAGACAGAAAATTTCTTCTTCACGCGGCCAGGCCATTGTTTTGGCTGGGATGGGAGCTGTTTTGGCTTATATAGCTCTGCAATCATTTTTTGATATTGACTTATTGGCCAATTGGACAAATATAGATTTGTCTTTTGTGGCGTCTGCTGCTGATGCGCAGGTTCCCAAATATGTGACCGCAGGGTTCACCACCTTGGGCACTTTTATGGTCATAGGCCTCATTGCTTTTGTCCTTTCTGCCATCATGTGGTTGTTTTACAAACCCAGCAAAAAAGCCCCAACCGGCCGCAGACTTTTTATAAAAACCGGGGCATTGGGAGCAGTGGCTTTGGCTGGGGCTTCTTGTATGGGTTTTGGCAGTGAATTCATTGTGCCTGATTTTTCACAGCCATACCGGTTTGCCGGTGAAGATGATTTTACAGATGACCCTGAGGCGTTTGCTGATGCCTATGTGGTGGGAGAAACAGAAGACATAAGTGTTTATCCCAATGTGTTCAACAGAAACTATTGGCGGATTTCTGCTTTTGACGGCATAAA
>JANQER010000141.1 GCA_028278255.1 Elusimicrobiota bacterium
GAAATTGGTCCGCCAAGAAGGCATGGCGGACGAAATTAAACTGTCGTAAGAGCCCGGGCATACCTAACCCGATGATAAGGAAGAAACAAATGAAGACAAAATCAATTAAAAACAAAAAAAACAAAAAAGGCATGGCTTTTTCCCTTTGTTACCCTTTGTTAATGCTTTTTCTTCTATCTTCCTGCCAGTATAAGGACCGGTTTGTGGGGGATGCGCCGGCGAATCCGTATCCGCGCTACGGGGATGTGACATCTTCCAGTGTGGTGATTGCCTGGAACACCGTAACGCCGGCCACTTCTCAGGTGGAATACGGCGCGGACAGGCACTACAGTTTATATGCCGGCATTGACAATGCTTTTACCACCAATCATCGCGTCAGCCTGACGTCCCTTTCCCCTTCCACTGTTTATCATTTTCGCGTCAAGAGCCGCAATGCTTCCGGGGATGTGATTTTTAGTTATGACAGAACTTTTCAAACAGCTTCTGCAGGCATGGGCACAATCCCTGACGATACTTATCTTTTCTCTTTTGAATCAAGTGCACAAAATTGGGCTGCTCAATCTTCTGCTGACAGCCAGGCTGTGACAGCGGCGCAAGCTTCTTCTGTTATTGCGTACAACGCCTCTTCACAATCGCTCATGCTGACAATGGATTTACGAGGCAGTCATTCCAGCTTAAGCGCTGGAGAAGCTTTGGTGTCCTTTCATGATGTTGATTCTCTGCGGGAATTTGTTTCATTGAACAACCGCACAATCAGTGCATGGATCTATGCCCCAACAGGCGCGCAGGGAGACGTGTTTAAACCCAATGGCATTCAATTGTTTGTTAAAGATTCTTCCGGAGGCAGCCAGTACGGCCCGTGGTATGATATTTCTAACGCAAGATTGAACACTTGGTTTCAGGTGAGCATGATTGTGGGCGGGAGCGGGAATGCTTTTACTTCTGCGGGATTTGATCCGTATCGTATTGTGTCCGGCGGTATCAAAGTCGGCGCTGGAGGCGGGTCAACGGCCACTTACAGCGGCCCCATATATATTGATGATGTTGATTTTTTGTGACCACTCAGGCCTACAAAAAAACACATTGGAACCACGGATACACACGGATAAACACGGTAAATCTTTACAAGTGTATTTTTTAATTTAAAAAGAACCATAATGTTTTTGTTTTTACCGTGTTCATCCGTGGTTGTCTGAGTAGTTGCGATTTTTTGTGGCAATTTAGGTTTTTACATGTAGAGCATGTAGAAAATGTAGAATTGAAATTTTTTCCACTAAAAGGTAAAACCTTTTGACCATGTCGCCAGAAGAACCAAAGCCGCTCGGAGATTCATTTGCCTCTCCCAAAAAAAGAGGGTTTTTCCCTTTTCGCCGAAAAGGCGATGTGCCCTTTTTTTTGCTCACATTGGGCATGCTGGCTTTTTCTTTTTCTGTGTTGGGGTACAAATTATATTGGGAGGAACCGCGTCTTAAAAAGCAAGAAAACAAACCGGCGCAAAAGACAATATTGGCGGCTCGTGACGTGAAACCGGCTAAGAAGAAAGAACCCGTCCGCGTGCTGTCTGCCAAAAAACCAAAACCTGTGGTCCGGAAAAAAGAAAAACCCAAGCCAAAAATTGTTCAAAAGCCGAAAAAGAAAAAGAAGAGTGTTAAAAAAGTAAAAGAGGTCAAAAAAAAGGCAGCGCTTCCGCACAAGAAAATAAAACCTGCCGTTTCCAAACCGGAAATGACGCCGTTGAATATTTATCTCCCTTTGAAAGCATCAGCGGCTTGGAAAAGCAGTGCGGATGAGGACGCCGCCTTGGATGTGCGAAAAATTAGCATCCAGGGCGAAAGAGCCCTTGAAATGGCCTATGCCTTTTCAAAAGGCCAATGGGTGGAGGCGTCTCAAAAAATAAAAGCCAATTTTGAAGAACTTGACTGGCTGCGTTTCTCTGCCATGGGCGATGGGTGGAAAAATACTTTGCAGTTTAAAGTGGAAGACGCCAACCATGTGGTGCACGGCATTAAGATGTTCAACAAAACCAACCGGTCTGACTGGGGAACAATGGCAGTGAATTTGGGGCAGCTTAGAGGCAAGGGGGATCTGGATTGGGCCAATATTGAGCGGATTTATTTTGTGATTTCTGTTGAAGAAGATCACAATGACCAAGGCGGCGAAGGCCGTTTCTGGATCAAAGATTTGGTGATAAAATAAAAACTTAAACCACAGAGCACACAGAGTTCACAGAGGGGAAAAAGGCATAAAAAGATTATTTTTGACATTACGAAAGTGGGTATGAGGAGTATTTATGAGAATAAAAAAATGTGTCATCATCAGTGTTTGCCTTGTTTTGTCTGGTGCGGTTCAGGTGTGGGCCGGGGCTTGGACTTTGCCGCAGAATGGATGGTACATGGAAGAAGGTGTGACTTATTTCAGCAGTGACAAAGAATTTAATGAAACGAAAGAATCCGTTAAAAAATTTGACAATGGTATTTACACCAGTATCACCTCTAAAACATACATAGAATACGGACTTGTGGACAGGCTTAATTTGATTTTTACACTGCCTTATACCAGTGCGCATTATGTGGATGATTATATCAATATTGACAACGCCGGGTTTCAGGATCTTTTGTTGGGCGTGAAATGGCGGTGGCTGCAAGATCCCGTGGTGGTCAGTTTTGGGCTGAGCGGGGAAACCCCTATGGGATATGACCGCACAAAAGCCCCGACCCTTGGAACAGGACGGAGCAATGTGGAGGGGCGCGTTTTTGTCAGCAAATCTTTTTTCCATGTGCCCAAAAAACTGGATGTGCCCGGGTGGTCGCGTTTGGCTGTTTCTTTGGAACTGGCAAAGGACAGGTCCCATGCGGTTTATCTTATTGACGCCATGCTGTTTGTCACCAACTGGGCTTATCTCAAAGGCACATGGGGCGGCCAGGATGATTTGCCCACGCACCATAACGGGGAAGACATTGCCAAATGGAACTTATCTCTCGGACTGACTTCTATGGGGAGCAATGCCATTATGCGGACCGGCACTGATCAGACATTCAGCTTAAGCATTGGCTTTGGCCAGGTCTATCAAGGCAGGAACACCGGCCGCGGCTCAGAAATGACAGTGTCAATATCGTATGTTTTTTAGCAAAGAGCAATCCCTTCCGACACTTTGCAAGTGCCTTGCCTGGCGGCAAGGCAAAGCAGGGACCATGCTTTAGCAGCATGGAGGGCATAGGGCAAAGAGAAAAAATTCGCTATTTTTAAAAAACAGACAGATTTCTTGGGATTTTATTAAGGAGATATGCTAAGTGGCTTATAAATATTTATTTCCAATTTTATTTGTTTTCACATTGATTGGCTGCGGAGGCGGGGACAATAACACACGCAAACTCACGGTTTGGCATGTGGGATCAGAAGAAGAAGCGCAAATCATCTCAGCTGTGGCCGCTCAAAAATACACGCCCACCACAGGCATTAAAGTACAGTGTGAATCTATTTCATGGGGAGAATCCCACAGCAAATATCTCACAGCCATTGCCGGCGGAGTGGCGCCGGACATTGGCACCATGGGGCTGACTTGGGGCACTGAGTTCGGGTCCAAGGGCCAGATGATTGATTTAAGAAGCGCTTTCCCTGAAGGATTAGAAGAACTTAAGAAAAAAACATTTGAATCTATTTGGAAAGCAGTGGAATACCGCGGCGCTGTGTATTCTGTGCCGTTTGACATGACATTGCATGTGCTCTATTACCGAAAAGACATTATTCCCACTCCGCCTCAAACATGGGCAGAATTAACATCCCTTTTAAAAAAAATCAATACAAACAAGCAAAGCTTGGTGCTTGACTGGGGGTCTTTGGAGTGGATTGGGTTTTCCCCTTTTCTCTGGCAGGCCGGCGGAGACTATTACAATGCAAATCTCACGCAATCCACACTCAACAGTCCTGAAGCTGTTCACGCTTTAACTTTTTATGCGGATTTATATCGAAATTATCAGGTGCCTCAATCCGGAGAGGGCATTGCTCAGGGATTGCGTTCCGGTCATTATCCTGTGGGCATTTCAGGCAACTGGCTGATCAATAGTTTGCCGGCGGATGCGCCTGAAATTCAAGGCAAGTGGACCATTGCCAGGCTTCCGGCCGGGCCTTCTGGCAAGCGTACGGGTTTTATCGGCGGCCGGTCCATGGGTATTTTCAAAAATTCCAAGATCAAAACCGATGCCTGGGGATTTATCCAGTTTTTAAACCAAAAAGAAATCCAGCAGCAAATCTATGTGGAAATTGCCAAAAGCCACAACATTTATATGCCGCCCAATATCAATGCCTGGGAATTGCTTCCTATTGAAGACAATATGAAAAAAGTGCTTGTGGCCCAGGTCAAAGAATCCAAAGCCCCGCCGTCATTGCTGGGGTGGAATGACAGCACGCGTTTTGTGGTGGAAGCCATCCAAAAATCCGTGGTAAAGGGTGCAGACCCGGCTGTGACACTTAGGGCAGCGGCAAAGGCCATGGATGAGAGAATAGAGAAGTGACAATTGGAAGTGACGAGGAAATTGGTCCCCTAGCGGGGACCAATTTCAATAAAACGGCGCTAGCCGTCATCAAAATTTCGCACCCCTAAGGGGGCCAATTTCATTGTTACATCCTCTTGTAAAGACAATATGAAAGCCAAAATATTAGACACCTTTGATCAGTTGTATCGCATGCGGCATGGTTACTTGTTTATTATGCCGGCGCTTGTTGTGATCAGTGTGTTTGTTTTCCTGCCTATGTTTTGGTCGTTATTTCTCAGTTTTACCGAATACAATGTGCTGGAACCGCCCAAATGGGTGGGGCTCAAAAACTACACCACGCTTCTTTTTCATGACAAACTTTTTTGGAAAGCTGTGAAAAACACGGTTTTCTATGTGGCTGGAACAGTGCCGATCGGCATTATGTTGTCATTGGCTTGTGCTTTGGCTGTTGATAAAATCAAGTTTCTTAAAAATTTTTACAGAACCGTGTACTTCCTGCCCACCATCACAGCCATTGTGGCTGTGGCGGTTATTTGGAAATGGCTGTACGCCGGCGGCCAGTACGGGCTCATCAATCATTATCTTCTCAAAATCGGCATTGATCCCATCAATTGGCTCACCAATCCCAAAACCACTTTGCCGGCCATTATTGTGATGAGCATTTGGGGCGGATTGGGTTACAATTTCATTATTTTTCTGGCAGGGCTGCAAGGGATTCCGCGGGTGATTCATGAGGCGGCTCAGATTGACGGAGTCACGCCTCAGCAATATTTCTGGTATATCATGCTGCCGCTTTTGCGTCCGGTCATGGTGTTTGTGGTGCTCATGTCAGTGATCACGTCTTTTCAGGTGTTTGATCAAGTGTACATTCTCACACAAGGGACAGAATATGTGGGCGGGGTGCTTCATTCCGCTCTCACGATTGTGACCTATTTGTATGAACGCGGGTTTCAGCGGTTTTACATGGGTTATGCTTCAGCCATTGCTTACATGCTGTTTTTTGTTATTTTTGTCTTGACCATACTTAATTTTAGATTGATGCGGTTGAGAGATTGAAGTGACAAGATGTCGTTACAATGAAATTGGAAATTAGAAATTAAAATATTGTTGTTAAGCGGTTTTTTGTAATTGCCCGATTTATCGGGCTGTTTTACCGTCGGAGGCATCCTTGCGCGCTTTCAAAGAGCCCGATAAATCGGG
>JANQER010000151.1 GCA_028278255.1 Elusimicrobiota bacterium
CCGCCTCCATCAATCAGACGGATGCGGCTTCGTTTCAAACTCCCCAGTCCGGCCTGCGGCCGGACATCAATAGAGAGTTTTCTTCCTTTAAAATGGTGACCCCAACGGGACTTGAACCCGTGCTACGGCCTTGAAAGGGCCGTGACCTAACCACTAGTCTATGGGGCCATGAATTTGGTGATGCTAATATTTGTTGCGCTTACGTTAAAATTTTCCGTGCATGAAGTCACGGCCCTGCGGGCCGCCCCTTCGGGGCCTGGGCCTATCGGCCCGTCCTAAACGTTTGCCATCGGCAAACAGGACCCTAACCACTAATCTATGGGGCCGTTGGCGCTTTGACTGAGATTCTATGGTTTCAATCAAAAATCGCCAATCTAAAATCAAAAATAAAAAAATATGGGTCCGGAGGGATTTGCCTTACAGATCGTCGCTTACCCTCACCCGCTCCTCACTTCCAGGCCGGCCAGCTCGCTGACAGGCTTATTCGATAAGCCCTAATCCTCCTATTCGTCGGCGCTCGCTGGCGTTCAAATCCAAACAATAATAAAAAGATGGGTCCGGAGGGATTTGAACCCTCGGCCCCTCGCTTAAAAGGCGAATGCTCTACCCCTGAGCTACGGACCCTAATTTCTGTTTGTCACAAGTCCAGTCCCGATGGTTATGGAATAGAGGGACGGACCCAAAAAGTGTTCTATTTTCAGTGTGAATCTTGTGTTTTATGTGCCGATTTCTTGATCATGCAATTTAAATGGCTTATATCCCTGTCTTATTTACAATCTTCCAATCCAGTAATTCGGATGTCGTTTTAAATGCATAACAGCCACTATTACAACTTCATCTGAATCAATCTTGTACAAAATGCAATAAGGAAACCTCGCAACCAAGGAACGCCGGATAGACAAACGAATAATTGGATATCTGCTTGGATTTTCAGCTATCCTGCTGACAACGGTTCTAACTCTTTCAAGGAAATCAATTCCCAAATGCACTGCTTGATTCTCATAAAACAATGCTGCCTCAAGCATCTCATGTTCTGCTGGGGATAAAAAACGGATTTTCATCTTTTTAGCCGTTTAAAGGCATTTCGAAATACAGCATCCGCTGACTTGGCTGAAATATTTCCTTTCTTATATTCTTGATATCTTCGTTCAGATTCTTCTATCCAAAGACGTTCATTTTCTTGTTCATCAAAATCATCCAAACTTGAAATAAGATGTTCCGCTAAAACAGCCCTTTCTTTCAACGGAAGTTTAAAAGCTGTTTTTTCGCATTTTTTCAGTATAGTGGACATAAAAAAATTTTCTCCTTTTCCTTATGGTTATGGAAAGAGGGGGCGGGCCCGGTGTCTTTTTTTCTTGTTTTAAAATTGAGCTTACAATTATAGCAGTTTTTTTTGAAATGAGAAATGTTTTGTTATTGATTTTTTTGGGATTTTTGTCTTTGTGTACGTGGGTATAATAAAAATAATATTTAGGTTGAAATTTGGTTATTTTGTGTTTATAAATTATATATAATTAATTACTATTAAATTGTTAAATTATTTGGCTGATAAAATAAATATATGGTATATATATGGGTAAGCTATGGGAGATATGTATAGTGCCTATACGTCTGTTTTTTTGTTTGTTGGTTGTTTGCTTTGCACTGTTCCCATGTGCTCTTTGGTGTGCGGATAGGAAGATTACCACTGTTCGGTCCAGTAATTTGTCGTTTTACACTGATGCGTTGAAAGGTTTTAAAAAGTGTTTTGGCAATACCGCGGCAATTAAGGATGTTGTTTTGCCGAAAAATCCTGACAAGCGCGCTGCGGTGATCAAGGAAATCGGAGCAGAAAAGCCTGATCTTTTTTTGGCATTTGGTACGTCTGCCACAAAAAAGCTGAGACGGAACATAAAAGATGTGCCTGTGGCTTTTTGCGTGGTGGTGGATCCGCCGTCATTTGGTGTGACTGCGCCGGGCGTGTCAATGACAGTTATGCCAAGTATGGAGATTAAGTTTATTCGCGCGGCTTTTCCTGGCATAAAACGGATCGGGGTGCTTTTTAGTCAGGGGAGAAATGTCTCCAGTGTGAACGAGTTGAAAAAGATACAATCCAAGAGCCCTTCTGAGATTGTCATGATTCAGGTGAACAGCTTGGATAAGCTGACAGGGGCTATGCAGGAGCTGTCCAAGAAGGCGGATTGTTTGTTGATGTTGGCTGACCCGGTGATTTATCCGGCGCAGGCAGCTGCGCAGTTGATTCTTCAGTCATTGCAGTTAAATCTGCCCATTATTGCCAATTCAGCGCCGTATGTGAAGGCAGGAGCTTTGGCGGCTGTTTATGCGGATTCAGTGGACAATGGCTGTGTGGCAAGTCAGGTTGTGAAGCGGATATTTAATGGGGAATCTCCTGCAAGTATTCCGATTCAGCCGTCTGTTAAATTTAAGACATCTATAAATATGGTTGTGGCTGATCGTTTGAAGGTGAAAGTGAATCCATCAGCGATTTCCGCGGCCGAAGAGGTGATTAAGTGAATAATACTTTAAGGTTTGGATTGGCATTAAAATTGAGTTGTGTGTTTTCTCTTTTGATTGCAGCGGTTTCCAGTCTTGCGTTTTGGAGAAGTTATGCGTCAGGGAAAGATTTGCTGGTCAAAGAATCTATTGCGCGGTTTGAGTCCATTACCAATAACCTGGCCTTCAATGCCGAATACGGTGTTTTGACAAAAAACACGCAGACCCTGGAGAAAATCGTCAAGGGCATAATGCAGGAGAAAGATGTGAGTTTTGGCTCTGTGATTGACAAAAATGGACAGATTTTGGCCAAGAGAGGAGAAAAGAGGCTTGGTTCATACCAAATTTCCCGGCCCATTATGACGAAAAAAATGAGCATGGGAGAGGAAGATCAGGATTTTCTTATCGGCGGCATGGGCGAGGAGGAATTTGAGGTGGATGAGTCTGTGTCAGGGCAGGAGGAAGAGATTGGTCTTGTGAAGCTTGAGTTTGATCTGGCCTCAAGAGACCAGAAATTAGGACGTATGATGATGGAAGCATTTGGTCTGACTATTCTTTTTACGCTTCTAGGGGCTGTGGCAACCATTTTGTTTGTTCAGGTGCTGGTGGCTCCCTTGAACAAAGCCGTATCAGCGCTTGATGAGATTGCCAAAGGCGGCGGAAATCTGAAGCATAAGCTGCAAGTGGCTTATAAAGACGAAGTGGGCGCGCTTGCTGAAAATTTTAATCGGTTCACGGATACATTGGCCGGTATTGTGGGCGCTGTGCGCTCTACATCCGCCAATGTGTCGGATTCCTCTCAAAAACTTTCCGGCTTGAGCAAAAATATGGCTGAAACAGCCAATCAGACGTCTTTTCAAGCCAATGCCGTGTCAGCTTCTTCGGAAGAAGTGAACAAGAGCATTCAGACAGTGGCCACAGGCACAGAAGAGATGACGCTGAGTATTAAGGAAATCGCTAAAAATGTGAGTGAAGCCACCAATGTGGCCACAGCGGCTGTGCGCGCGGCTGATGCCACAAATAAGCAGGTCAGCAAATTGGGTGAAAGCAGTGTTGAAATAGGGAATATTATTAAGGTGATTAGTTCCATTGCCGAGCAGACCAACCTGCTTGCGCTTAACGCCACCATTGAGGCAGCCCGTGCAGGCGAGGCTGGCAAGGGGTTTGCTGTTGTGGCCAATGAGGTGAAGGATTTGGCCAAGGAAACAGCCAAAGCCACTGAAGATATTAAGAAGAAAATTGAAATTATTCAAACCGATACAAAAGGCGCAGTGGATGCGATTGTGAATATCGGGCATGTCATTAATAAGATCAGTGATATTCAAAACACCATTGCCACTGCTGTGGAACAGCAGACGCAGACAGCCAATGAGATCAGTATTAATCTGGCAGAAGCGGCCAAGGGCAGCACTGAGATCACGCAGAATATGATCCGTGTGGCGCATGACACGCAAAACACGTCAACAGGCGCTCATGAGACTTTGGAAGCAGCCGGGGAATTGGCCACTATGTCGTCTGAGTTGGAAAGTGTTGTGGGGCAGTTTAAGTCATAGAAAGATGATTTTTTTCCTAAAATTTCATTGAAAACCATTACCTCTCCTTTTTTATCCAAATCCTATGTGAAGACGCCGGGAGAATCTTATCAGGCTTGTCAGGCATTGTGCAAAGCCCATTATGAGAATTTTCCTGTGGCGTCCAGGCTTGTGCCAGGGCCTTTGCGCGGCCCCATAGCCGTGATTTATGCGTTTGCCCGCATCGCAGATGATTTTGCGGATGAAACGACTGCCGAACGGCAACACCGTGATCTCCAGCTATCACGCTAAGGGCGACCAAGTAAAACTGTTCGAAGTCACTCGCGATAAGAAAGT
>JANQER010000162.1 GCA_028278255.1 Elusimicrobiota bacterium
ATCAGCCAAAAGCTTTAATTCCAAATCCAGGTCAAAAGATTCTCCCTCCTCCCCTTTTTCAGACACACGGGGCGCTGTGTTGGCGCTGGTTTTAAAAGAGGCATTTCCGCGGCCGCCGCGGCCGCCGCGCGCAGCCAAAAACCGGTCCCCTGGTTTTTTGAGGTCACCCAGCAAACGTCCTTCACGAAAAACCATGGTGCCGGGAGGAATCCGCAGCACCAGATCTTCACCGGAACGGCCGGTTTTGTTGGCGCCTTGGCCGTGAGTGCCGCTGCCTGCTTTGTAATGGGGTCTGTACGTGAGATCGTACAGCGTGTTTTTATGCGCATCAGCTGACAGCCAAACACTTCCGCCTCTTCCACCGCTGCCGCCGTCAGGCCCGCCGAATTCCACGTACTTCTCCCGGCGAAAAGACAGACACCCGTCTCCGCCGCGGCCGGCCATCACATGAATACGCGCTTTGTCAATAAACATAGGTAACTACTCAAGTAACCACGGATGAACACGGATAGACACGGTAAAAACAAAAATATTATGGTTTTTGAAGTTAAAAAATATTCGTAAATGATTGACCGTATTCATCCGTGTGTATCCGTGGTTTCAATGTGTTTTGAGGAATACAATCATTGGCGGGACAGTTTGATTTTTAATCAAAAATCGCAAATCAAAAATCAAAAATAATTCAGATTGGATACACGCTCACGCGGCGGCGGCCGCCGTTGCGGCCGGGGGTGCGGCACATATGCTCAAATCGCACAACGCCGTTAATCTTGGCAAAAACCGTGTCATCAGACCCCAATCCCACATTGCGTCCGGGCGCAATTTTTGTGCCTCTTTGGCGCACAATAATGGAACCGGCAGTGACTGTTTCACCGCCAAAAGCTTTGACGCCCAGGCGCTGGCCTTGTGAATCGCGTCCATTGGTTGAAGATCCTTGAGATTTTGTATGTGCCATTAGTTATTACCCGCATGAATAGATTTGATTAAAATTTCTGTTTTGGACTGGCGGTGTCCCTGCATTTTTTTATAGCCTTTTTTGGAGCGCTTTTTAAACACAATCAATTTTTTGTCCCGAAACTGGCGCAAAACTTCCCCCACCACTTCAGCGCCCGAAAGCACAGGCTTGCCGAATTGAATATTGTCATTGTCCTTCACAAAGAGGACTTCGGGAAAGTGTATTTCTTCCCCCACCCCTTGAGACAGCTTTTCCACGCGGATTTTCTGCCCGGGACAAACGCGGTATTGTTTCCCGCCTGTACGTATGACTGCGAAGTTGTCAGTATTTTCCATAGCGTTAAATCATATCAGGATCAGGCAAAAAAGTCAAGCAAAAATTCTCAGAACGAAAAATTTTATTCGGAGAGCCAGTCATTATTTAACCCCACAAAAAAACACATTGAAACCACGGATAATCACGGATGGACACTGTCAATCATTTGATAAACATTGTTTAGCTCATTAAAACCATAATATTTTTGTTTTTACCGTGGATATCCGTGTTCATCCGTGGCTGCCTAAGCCGTTACGAGAGCTTTTCGATTTCTGCAGCGGCGGCTGTGAGGAATTGTTCGAATTTTTCAGGGCCTAAGGACGGCAGAACAATCAAAGGTTTTGAGGCGCTTCGCAGGGCTTTTAATATGCCGTCGTGAAACAAGTCCGCCTCTCCCCACAAAACAGCGCGCCAGGCCTGATCCAGAAATTTTTCAAATTGTTGATTAAGGGATTGACCGTCATACACGAGAAGGGTGACCCCTGTTTTCTTGCCTGCTTCAAAATACGGGGAAGGGTCTTCATTTGTCACCAGAAAAATTACCTGTCCCTGGTAAGGAAGCACAGGAGAAGGCGCTTTTTCCGGTTCCGGCGGCAGCGCCGGGTCTTTTAAAAACAGTTTTAAAAAAAACAAAGTGCGCGCCTGCTCTTGATATTTTTGTTCAATACCGTTCAATTCCTTTTCTTTTGATCCGGCTTCATTCTGCCACTTGTCTTTTTCCGCTGACAAAAGCCCTTTGTCGCGCTCCATCTCCTTGATTTGTTTTTGCATATGATTCAGAGAAGTCTCTGCCTGGCGCAAATTGTCCAATTGACTTTGCAAATCATGCGCTTTGGCTTCCATGGCTTGCAGGGACTGCTCAGCCGCAGTCCGCGCCTTATCGCTTTTCTGCTTTTCCTCCTGCCATTGCCTGATCTCAGCCGCTTGTTTTTCGCTCTTTTGCTTCTCCGAAGCCGCTTCCTGCTGCCAGTGGTCCCGTTCAGACAAGATTTGCTCCACCTCGTTTTGCATGCGCGTGACTTCATCATCATGAGACACATCCGGCAGCGCCCAGATGTTTTCAGAAGACGCGCTCTGTTCTTTGGCCCTGGCCAAGAGCTCTTCCATGCGGCCCTGCTTGGCTGCCACTTCTTTGATCATCTCTGATGCTTTCATTCTTAAAACACTGTGCGGGGAGAGCAGAAACAGCCATATGGTGAGAGGAAATCCAAACCGTTCAACCACCTGCCATGGGTTTTTTTGAATATCCGCAGGATTCAGAATGCGCAGGGCCTGGCGTTCTTTTTGCCGCGCCTTGAGCCAAAGCGTGATGATTTTCGGACGGAAAGCAGGTTCTTTTAGATACCGGGTTTTCAGTATTTTAATGCCTTCGCTTCTGGGCACATGCCCCGGCCTGTACCCCTTGATTTTCAAATGAGAGATTGTGCTGGTCAGGAGGTCATGAAATTCGCGCGGCGGGATGTCTTCCAAAAACCATTGCAAAAGCGGGTCCGGCGCTGACGGCGCCGGGATCATTGGCCGGTTTTTAAAAGGGAAAGGCGGCATGCCGGCCGGCGGCTTGGGCAAAGGCGCGCCTGTTTTGCGCGCCTGCCGCACAGCCTCAAAATGCTCTTTCATTTTACGTATGGCTTCAAGCTGATCTTTGTTCATAAAAACCCCTTATAAAAGATAACCACGGATGAACACGGATAAACACGGTAAAACATTCACAAATATTTTAACTTAAAAAGAACCATAATACTTTCGTTTTTACCGTGTTTATCCGTGTTCATCCGCGGTTCCCTGAGTAGTTACCCAATCTTTTAATCACAGAGCTCACTTTTTTGTGTTCAGCGGGATGCTTGGATGCCAACAGTTTAAGACCTCTCTGCGCGCGGGAAAGCCAGGTTTTGCTCTGTTTTTGCAAGGCTCTCCATGCCGCTATGACATCACCAGCGCGCTCCTCGCACAAAATACCCAAAAGACTGGCAGCCTGCGCCATGTCTTTTAACGCCTTTGTATGCATAGAAAAAGATCTCTCCTGGCTAATAATTATTTTGTGAAAAGCATACCTGGCCGGCGCAGGAATATTAACAAGAATCCCTTCACTGTTCACAACAGCGCCTTTCTCAAAATCCTCCAATAAATATCCCAAAAACGGCAAAGGCTGCGCTGCAATGTTTAATTTTGGGATGAAAACCGGCGTCTCATCTGTGCGGCCATGAGCAGGCGTTAAAAAATCCACACGAAGAGTTTGTCCTCTGACCTTAAACGAAGTTGATGAATGTTTGTGGTTCAATGCCGGCACAGGCAGAAATCCCATTTGAAGCTTTTCAAGAGTTCCCGGCACATCCACCGTGGTATCAGGGAGCGCCACATCAACCGCCTTGTGGCTGGCAATATCAATATCATGCGTTTTGACATGAGTTTCCCAGTTCACGCCCAACACATTGCCCATCACCATAAAAGCATGCGTGCCGACCAACACCCCGCTTAATCTGAAAACCCCGCTGTCAGACAGTGCTTTAATGACTTTCGCAGTGGCCGCATCCGTTGTCATGGCTTTCCCTGCGCGAATCTGCGCGCAAAGGCTCCTGACATGGTCCATATCCGGCTTTTGAAGCTCTTTTTCTTTTTTGAATTGACCGGCCAATCTGTCAAGCGCAGGTGTTTGGCGCCCCAGATAAATCTGGCGCTGTGCTCCCTCTATCCCCACATGCTGAAAATAATAATAAACATCCCCCTTGATTGTCTTGGTGATAAAACAGCCTTTTAAATGACCAATGGAACGCCTGGCTTCCATGGCAGTGAGCTGGTCCATCAGTTCAGCATATAAAGTTTGTGTTTCCGGAGAAAGTGTGCGCATACGAGTTATGCAACTACTCAGGCAACCACGGATGAACACGGTAAAAACGAAAAAATTATGGTTCTTTTTAAGTTAAAATATTTGTAAATGTTTTACCGTGTTTATCCGTGTTCATCCGTGGTTCCAATGTATTTTTTTGTAGACCTGAGTAGTCACCGAGTTATACGTATATTATACAAACTCTACGTATAACTAAAACAAAGACACTGGGATATTTACAATAATTTTACAACTTGTTAAGACAAATTTAAGATAAGAATGTCATAATTGTTTTAATTCTACGGTCTGGTCACAGCATATGTTCAACATAAATAAGTCTATATCTATTTTCAATATATTGATATTTTTGGCCACCAATTGCGTGCTGGCTTATAAGCCGGAAGCTGGTTTTTGGGAGGCGAGAAAGCATGCCCTTGCGGAAAAAATAAAAAACAGTCCTCATTCTTTTTCTCCTCAATCGGCAAGGATATCCTCTTCTTCTCAACAAGTCCTGCAAGGTCTTCCGGCGCTGAATAAAAAAACTCTTTCTGTCAGATCATTAAGGGCTTTTCCCCTTTCAGACCAACTTCCCCGGCAGGCCACCCAATCCCTGGCCCGCCTCATCCAATCCATCCCTGCCCAATACGGGCATATCAGGAAAATAACGCCGGCAGCTAATGCGTCTTCTCATGCGCCCATTGTGCTGTTGGTTCAAGACATCCACATGAACAATGAAGCGCAGGGCAATACAGCCAAAATGCTTCAGCATCTGATGGCTGCTCGTCAGCCTCCGGCTTTGGTGGCGCTTGAGGGCGCATTTGATGACCTCCGTCTTGAGCGTTTTAAAAAACTGAAAGGCCGGGACGCTTTGCGCCAGGCAGCGGATTATTTGTTCAGAGAAAATGAAATCTCAGGCGCTGTCCATGCGGGATTAAGAAGCATCAGTCTGCAGCACAAAAACCACACATCTTCCCGTTTTATCGGAGTGGACGATGAAAAGCGTTACAGAGCCAATGTGGAGGCGTATAAACAGTCGCAAAAAAATCTTTTGGCTGCCAGAGGTCAATGGGCGGAAATCAACCAACAGCTTATTCAAAAAAAACACAATCTCCTCAACCCCGCCCTGAAGGCTTTCGATGACACAGTCGCTGCGTATCAAAACCGTCAAATATCACTTGGGAAATATATAGAGACCCTTGCCAATAATCCATCACAAATAATCAGCGGCCAACACATCCAAACCTTCATCCGGTCTCTCGACATGGAATCTGCGCTGAATTTTTCAGCAGTGGAAAAAGAGCGCGCCCAGCTGATAGAAGTTTTGGTCAACCGGCTCTCCAAAGAAAAAATACAAGAACTGATCCATACAAGCGCGGCTTACCGCACCGGCCAAATCCGTCACACGGATTATTACCTGTACCTGCGGCGCCTTGGACAGAAGGCCGGTGTTGATCTGTCTTGTTTTGACGCCATGCGTCAATACATCCGGTACGTGATGACGGCGGACACAATTGATGCGGAGAAGTTGTTTGATGACATCAAATCCTTGGAACAAAAGATTTATGCCCGGCTCATTCAAAAACCCGGCGAAGAGCGGCTTATCCGGCAATCCCTCCAACTTCATCTGACCCGCAAGCTCATGAATTTTTCACTGACACCAAAGGAATGGGATGAATATAAAAATCAGACTATAGACCACAGTCCCATCCGACAAACTGGGATCATACCTAGCGGCAAGAACCCGAAGACCATAGACCTGTCCTCATTTGAAAATTTTTACAAACACGCTGAAGCCCGCGATAGAGCCATGGCGGCTAATCTGCTCAGAAAAGTTGACTGTTCAGATCAAAAATCGCAAATCAAAAATCAAAAATCACCAAAATCGCCTTTGGCGGTTTTGGTGGCAGGCGGTTTTCATTCCCCCGGCATCACCAAACGCTTGGCTGAATCCGGGATAACTGTGGTAAATTTTGCGCCCAAACTCACTAAAGTAGACACTGAACAAGGCACCAAGTATCTCAGCATCTTCACCCGGGAAAAAACCCCTTTGCAAAAGCTTTTAGACGGGGAAAAGCTGTTTGTGTCGCCGGAACAAAGCACTGATAAATCCTGGAGCCGATTGGCTTTGGCCATGATCACAGCCAGGGAAGGCGCCGGCCCGGAAGATCTTCCGCAAGAAACAGAGTCCCATATTCTTAACACCGCCCTGCCTCACAGCCGTGCGCAAGGGCTTCAGGTGGCAGCCAAAGACGGAAAAGCAACAGGACAAGTTCATGTTAAACTCACAGGCATCAGCGGAACAATAAAATATTTGGGCAATGTGACGCCGGGCATGATCAAATCAATCAAATTGGTCAAGTCCTTTCCACATTATGTCAGACGGATCAAACAGGCTTTTGTGTCTTATCCTTTGCGCACTTGGGTCAATATCGGGCATTTGATTGATTTGCTGGACCAGCGGTTAACTGATCGGGCAGAAGAGACAAATGCGCTTATTGTCCGGACCGCACAAAATATAGAGCCTGATTGGGCGCTGCCAATAGAAAAAGCCTTGCAAACCCAAAACAAGGAAAAATTACGCTTCTGGCTGATCCTGTTGAAAAATTTGTTTGAAAAAAGAAAAGTGCCATTGGCCAATGTGGCTGCGGACAACGCAACGAGCAAACAGAAAAAAATTGATTTGCACCACAATGAATATTTTGTCCATATCGGCCATCCCGCCGGAAACATTCCGGCGCATAAAAAAGGTGTTTTTGAAATCCACATAGGCGCTGATCAAACCTCCGATATCTCCGGGGACGAATACAGTCAAATTGTTTCCCTGGTCAGAAAAGCGGGAAAAAAGCTCAAATTTCTCAGTAAACCGCCTTTATCACCCCGGTCTTTCAGAGCCCTTCTTGTGGGGCAGGGAGATCCGGCTTCTCTTTGGTCTTTGGTTTTCGGCAAAGAATGGGTCAAAGTCATCCTGGGGACTTTGACGGAAATCATATTTTTTGCAGGACTGGCTGTGCTGAATGACCGACTGGGAATTTTCGGACAAATACCGTTATATGAAAAGAGTGATTTGATCTTGAGAATATCGCCTGTCATATTGCTGACAGCAGGTATTCATGCCGTCTGGTATGCGCGCGTTTTTGTGAAAGCGGTTCAGTCGCACAAAGAGCATTTTGAATTTGCCGTCACAAACAGGAAAATATTCTTGAGCGCTGTTTTGTATTTTTGCGCTTTGTCATTGTATTCACTCCACATCAATCAAATCAATGAGATGTGTGCTGTTGTGATGCCTGTTCTGATCCATCTGATTTTTATTCTTCGGCAGCTTCATGTGGCGCGCCGGTTTTTGGACCCTCAATTGTGGAAAAAGATGGAATTACTCTTCAAAAAAGTTCAAAAAAAGAAAAACAAAAATGAAATCCTTCCGAGAAGCTCTTGCATCAGGCAAATCAAAGAGGATTTGAGAACCAGCGGCCAAACCCCCGTCCAGGCCGAATCCTTGGCCCGGGCTTTGATAGAACCGCATTCCTTTCATGAGAAAGGCGCCGAAGGCTCGCTCTATGAAGAAGAGCCTCATGCGAATTATCTGGACCATTATCATTTTTATTTTGCCATGCGCTACTGCCCCCTCTTCCCCGAAGGCGCTATGGCCGCCTATGAACTGGCTCTTTTGAGCGAGCCGGATGAACGGCTTGCTTTCAGGGAGTTTTTGGTCCAAGAATACAAATCAGGAGATCATGCGCTCGGCTTTGCTGCCTATCACCAAAAAATGAGCCGCGTGTTAAGGACAAAAGTTTTTAACAGGCCGTATGATGAGCCGCATATGGGCGCCCGTTTCGGATTATACAAGCTTCTCAGAAGATCCGGCAAAGGGATTGAAGAAGCCCTGGACATTGCCGGGGCCGAAGAAATCAGCCTGTCTTCGGAAGAAGGCACAGACACAAAGGTCCCTGTACAAGAGTACCTGGCCCGATTAAGAAGCGAATCGCTCTTCCGTGGAGAAAATGAATCCCGCGCCCGGAAAAAATTCAGAAAAATTCTCCTGAAAGATTTTCAATTATACGGACCGGACCGCCAGGCGCGCATCAACCGGCTGCTGTCCATGGACAATATCAGCGCGCGGCTGGGATTATACAGGCTCATCAAACGGAAATGCCGGCACATAGAACCTTTGAAAAAAGAGTCTCATAAAAAGATCAGTATTGAGCGCGCCTTGGATTTGGCGGAAATAGAGGATGAGGCACAAGCCAGGCTGGATTTGTGCAGGGAATATTTGTCGAGATTTGAAGAAAAAGACAAGGGGGTTTTATTAAACCTGGCGGCACAGGCGCATGTCAAGGAACGGGCTCAATTCCTCTTGAGGCTGGCCGAAGATGTGTCTCTCCTCAATGCCTGCGAAATGGCGGGATTGGATATCTCGCGTGAATGCCTGCTGGCAAGACGCGCGCTGTATGAAACAGCTTTTGAACAAAAAATCGTTCAATCCGAAGATGCGCCTCTCTTGGCTTTTAATGCCATTATACAGATTGATAACATACTGGAGGTAAATAAGACATTTTTTGATCAGCTGCTGGAACACCACACAAACCTGAAAGCCATTGCTTTGGCGTCTGCTCAAGAGTCAGAGGCTCGTCAGCAGCTCTATGAACTCACTGTGTCCTGTTTCCACTCTTCAAGAGAAGCGCACAACAAAGCTTATGCCCTTGCTGAAAAAGACAATCCCGGCATCAGGCTGGGATTTTTTGAACAACTTTTGGACAACCATTCATTGACCAAAGCCTATTCCCTGGCCGTCATGCCTGGTATTGAGGAAAGAAAAAAAAGATACAATGCCGCAAAGGACCCGGATATCAACAGCGCTTATCAATATGCACGCACAGACTATACAGAAAGCGCTTCTTTGCGGCTTCAACAGCTAATCCATGAGAAAAAAATGAGAATCCGCCATGCTTTGCTCATGGCCCGCGGCCTTGAGATGCTGAATATAAGCGAAGAAGAAAAAAATAAATTCATTTCTTCGTTTGCCGTGTGCTCGCCGGAAAATTTTGCGAGCGCCGAAAACCACATCAGCAAAGTGCAGGAAAGCATTGAAAAGTTTATTGCGGCATCCCTACCGCCCGGGCGCCTGGATGATTACCGCTGCTTTGTCCGGGATTTTTACGGTGAAATTTATTCTTTCTATCTGTTATGCATTGACAATTGCAATGAATACCAAAAGGATTTGGGGCGCGGCGTTCGATTTATTGATCTTTATAAAACCGCTCAAAAAGCTTATTCTCTAGGCAGAGAAAAAGGGACCTATTTTGGCATGCCTCATTCTATCGGCGTTATTCTTCGGCACGACAGGCCTGACCTGAGATTAAAATTATTCTTGGATTCTTTTTCAAGAGAGAAAAAAGGCCTGGACAGCCGGCAGGCCTCTGCTTTGGCGCGCCGTCTCCCTGTCCCACAAATCAAAGACCTGTTATCAAAAGGACCGGATGCCCAAGCAATTGAAACTTTGTATGCAAAAGCTGTTCACAGCAAAACTCATGAAATGCGCGCCGAAGATTTATCCCCCCTCTCCGAAAAACTGACAGCGGGAAGACACGCTCACTCTACTGAGTTTGCATCTGCTTTTCCGTATTTTGAAGACATTTTGACTTATGTCATCAAATTGTCAAAAGTGAATGGAAAAGGCCGGGACTCTCTGCAGTCTGTTTTTTCCGAAATCCGTTCATTTTTTGACGACACGCTCAAATGCAGCATGTATCCGGATGATTTGAGGCGTTTGGACAAAATTGAATTTTTCTTTTTCACCGAAGACAGGATCGAGGCGCATCCGTCCCTCGGCTATATTCGTGAAATATCTGACCAAGGCAAAACAATGCGCCTGGGCATTAGGCCCGGGGACCATAAGGCCTTGTTTTGCAGCCTGTTTGTTGAAGCTATTTTGCGGCTCGGGTCTTCGCATCCGGATGCCTATGAAGAGCTGGCGCAATTGGCCTTGAACGGATTGGCCGATGACATCCTCGACAGCGACAGAATGAACGAAATTGAGCGAAACCCCGAACGATTTGACCTCAGACACTATCAGAATTCTCTTTCTCGAATTGAGCGGCTCTTTCAGCTGGGAGCGCCGGTGAACACGGCTTTATCCAAATACAGGCAGTCTTATGCCAGACAAACGCAAAAAAGGATTCATGCTTATGCGCACAACTTCGTCAATTTAAAAAAAATCGCCCAATGCGAAGATCCGCAGATGAAACTGGCTGTGGGACAAGCTTTAATAAACAGAGAAACGCGTCAGTATTGGATTGAGTTAAACATTGAAGAAAACAAAGCCAAAATTGATTTTTTCCAGCCGGAAAGAAAAGAAGGCGGCGCCTTTGAATGTGTCTCATTCTTCATCACAAAGGACCCGGCCGGGGGATATACGGTCAAGACACGCCAAGGCCAAAACATCAATACATATCATACAAACACATTGCTCCGGAACTTCTCCAAAACGCTCAATCAGTTTTTGTCCATTTCCTCCAGAGCCACCAGCCCCGGATGGGTCAAGCGTGTGGCACAAATCAATCACAAAGCCGCACAATGGTATGTCACACATCCTTGGGAGGCAGAGTCCGGGATTGGCTTTGGCTCATCCCTGGGGCTGGCCATTGGGTCATGGCTTCTTCTGAGCCCGGCGCTGGCCAGTGTTATTTCGCCTTTGATAGGCGCTGTGTTTGCCGGGAATTTTATTTGGTCCCACACCAAGGAATTGCCAAGCCTCATGACAGAACACCGTATTCACGTGAGCTGGCCCAAAGTTTTGTTGATGTCCCTTTTGTACATGCTGCCTTTTTTGGTGTTCTGTTTCATGGATCCCCTTGTTATTCAATCCTATCAGAAGCTGATTTTTCCTGTGTTAAGCTTGTTCTGGGCTGTCACAGTTTATACCCATCGTTTGATTGACACGGATCAACCGGCAGCCAAAAGCGTGCATTCTTTGGCGGCCATTCAAAAATCAATGGCTGACAAAGCATTGGACAGAGATGATTTAGACAGCGTGACACAGCAATTAAAAGCCATTGTCAGCGACAAGCTGACCGGAGTGGGCGTGAAGAATTTCAGCGGCATAGGCGCCTGGGTGAATGAACACATTGCCGAAGACATACGCCGCTTCCCCTCTTCTGCCCGTCTTTATGCCAAGGCTTATGGTTCTTTGTCAAAAGCCGCTCAGTTTTTGACGGCCTCTCAAGGCGTGCCAATAAAAGACACGCTTGATCCGTCTGCGGTTCAAATATATTTTGTGGAATCAATCCAATCGATCGGTCCAAAATTTCAGGCGCTGATCACACACAGAAACAAACCATCCATTGTTTTTACCCGAAGCCGGCTGGTGCAATCATTGTTTTTATTTTCAAAAATCAAAGTGTATTATGTCCGTCACGCCTTCAAACACAGTGAATCCGGATTTTATGAAGCGGATTTGGGGGCATTAGAAAAACACCCGGAATTGGCCGCGCATTTAGATGATAAAATCCAAATTTTCAGAACCCCTTTGGTGGCTTTGAACACAGTTGATATTGAAAATGAAAATTTAAAAAGAGCGGCTGATGAATCCTATGTCATCACCCGCTTATTAAAAGCCATCCCTGCCAATGCCGTCAACTGGAAAAACATCTTTGACATTCTGCAGACCATTGCCAAACACGCATAAACCAGACAAGCTGGACCCAGTGTATGTGGGTGGGGTGGGATGATCAGCATTGCTTTCATCATCATTAAATTGACGCTGCCCTCACCCTTCGAGCCGAAGGCTCGAAGCCCGCTTGCGGGAGAGGGATGACACTGATTTTTCTTTCAATATCCCTCCGGGATTTTTTTATGCCTATTTCGCAACAGACTCTATTGTCTCTTGGAATTTGATTATTTCCAGTTTATCCGGGGTAATGTATACTATGCTCTTATGAACACAAAAGAAAGCAGGACAGAATCACTTGTGTATGCTTACAAAAACGGTCTTTATGTGAATTTGACCAGCCAGTGTCCAACGGCTTGTACGTTTTGCATTAAATTCTCTTGGAAACACCAATACAGAAGCCACAACCTGAAGCTGACGCATGAGCCTTCTGTGGCAGAAGTGCTGGAGGCGGCAGGCAATGTGTCTTGTTATCAGGAAGTAGTGTTTTGCGGATATGGAGAATCCACCTACCGGATGACGGAAATGCGGGAATTGTCTGACGCTTTTCGTCAAAAAGGCATTGGCCGCGTGCGGTTGAACACTGTGGGGCTGGGAGATTTAATCAACAAGCGGCACATTGCGCCGGAATTGGGGTCATTTCTGGACAGTGTTTGCATCAGCCTGAACACAGCGGATCCGCAGCAATATATTGAACTGCACAGGCCTCTTCCCGCGTTCCGTGACAAAGCTTTTGAATCTGTTCAAAATTTTATCCGGGAATGCGTGACACATGTGCCTGAGACTGTGGTCACAGCCACTGATCTGCCAGGGGTGGACATAGAAGCTGTTCAACGCATGGCGGCCTCTCTTGGCGCCCAATTCCGTCTGCGCCCGTATTTGGACAATTATGAAAGCATGTAACCCTGTATCGGAATCAAAAATCAAAAATCTAAAATCTAAAATTCATCATAAGTGCCGCATAGGCATTCTATCAGACGATTTAACTGGAGCCGGAGATGCGGGACTGGCGTTTGCTTGCCATGGCGTGAGCACGGAAATTGGAATTTTCAATGGGCCTCAATGTCCAAAAGCTCCCTTTCAGGCCAGGGTCTGGATCATAGACACAGAGTCAAGGCATCTGCCCGGCCCTGCAGCCCAAAAACGTATCAGACTGAGTATTCAGGCTTTGTCGCGCTGGGGCGCAGACTTTTATTATAAAAAGATTGACTCCACTCTGCGCGGGCCAGTGAGGGAGGAACTGGAAGAATTCATCAAAGCTTTGCCTGGCGCGCCCAAAAACAGCTCTCCCATGGCTTTTGTCCCGGCTTTTCCCAAAACAGGGCGCACAACACGCCAGGGCTTACATTTTGTGCACAACAAGCTTTTGCATCAAACAGCTTTTTCCCAAGATCCGCAGCATCCGATTCGCTCGTCAAAGATAGCCAACATACTGAGAACAAAAGCAGGTTCTTCTGTGTCAAATATTTGGGTGCCTGATATTCGCCATCAGCAGGATCTCAGAAAAACAGCATGGCAGGTGATGAAAGGCCGGACAGTCTTTTCAGGCGCTGCTGTGGGGTCAGCTGGACTGGCCGAGGAACTGGCACGGTTGTTGTTGGACAGCACACAACACATCAAAGACTCTGGTGATCAAGCAAAATATAAGTCACAATATACAAAGCCTGTCATGGTTGTGGTGGGGTCTGCTCATCCCCTGTCCAAAGAGCAGACAATTCATTTGACACGGACTTATGGAAAAAAGGTGCAAGACCTCAGCCAAAAACAGGCCGGGAAAATAAAAAAAGCGCAGGTGTACTTGATCAAGGCCCCGGACACGCGTGCCCAGCCAAAATCAGTGATGCGGTCACTGGTCCGGCAAGTGAAGGTCCGGGCCAAACAGCTGGCCATCAACTGTTTTGTGGCAACAGGCGGAGAAACAGCACATGCCTTGTCCTGTTTGTGGAAACAGTTCCAATGGCGTGTGATTGGCCGTGTGGACACAGGCGTGCCATTGTGCGTCTCAGCCAGCCGCAGCCAGCCCTTTAAAAAATATTGGATGGTGATGAAACCAGGCGGTTTTGGCAAAAAAAACATCCTGGTCAAATGTGTGAGGAAACTGCAAAACATTTAGAATCAGGCAAAGAGCAAAGGGCATAGAGCAAAGAGATGTTGGGATTAACATATATGATGGAACAAAAAAACAATCTGCCTTTGAGCGAACGTTCAAATGCCTTGAAAAAAGTCCGTGATCCGCGGGGCAATGACACAGGGGTTTTTCGATTCCCCGGATTGTCATTGTTCCTGAAAATTGTGTTGTTCTGCGGTCTGGGAACAGCCTTGTTGTGGTATCCCACGCAAAAATTGTGGAACACTTACC
>JANQER010000179.1 GCA_028278255.1 Elusimicrobiota bacterium
GAATCCCATGTCACAAACACGCGCAGCAAAGACCCTTTGGCATCAAACGTCAGCTTGGCAATAATTGGCACATCGTTCTTATCATGAACAATGCGGTAACGATAAATCAATTTCTGAAGATTATCATTATGCATAAACTCCAAAGGTTCTCCCAGCAATTCTCTTGTCTTCTCAAGCGTGGGAAGATCCGCATCCGCCTCCGGCGTCAAACGAATAACAGCCTGCGCAATCTTATTGAACGTAAAAATCTTCGCATGACCCGCATGACGCAAAGACTCCTCAATCACACGCCGCGAAAAAATCCTCATAAACCGCGCAGGCACCTTGATCTGCACCAATTTTTTTTCAGTCATCTCCAATGTCAAACTCAACCCATTCAAGGGCGGCGGATGATCCGACTGCTTCCTGATCATCTCAAACCGATAAAAATAAATTTCCTTCTCCTTCTCAGGGGTAACAGACAAAGGCTCTGCCCCGATCAAATAAACCACATCAGCGCTGGACAGCACAGGATTCTTCAGCTGAATCACAAGCTCAGAATCGCCGGACAAAACAAAATGCTCATCAAAATTTTTAATTTGATTTTTCACGCGCAACAAACGAAGGTACACACAGCCGGTCAGAAGCAATAACAAGGAAAGGATGAAAACAGGAAAAAACAATCTGCTTTTTTGATTTGTGATTTGTGATCTGCGATTAAAAACCATAAACACCGCGCTCTTTTTAACCACGCTTTCAAATGCTCAATGCTAAATTTGCAATGACGTTTTTATGACGCTGCTACTGTTTGCCCACTCTGGAGATAGCGCTGAACTCATTCTTCAACCTGGTGATGTTCTTTTCCTGAACCCCATTCACCTCAGCATCTGTCAAAGTCCTCTCAGGCGTGCGGAAAAAAAGACGAAAAGACAAACTCCTGTGTCCGGACGGAATTGAAGGATCCACGAACAAATCGAACAACTGCACATCCTCCACCCACTCAGATTGTTGCATAAGAAACGCAGAAATGGAAGCCCAAGAAATTTTTTCCGGAAAAATCATAGAAAAATCACGAATCACAGCCGGATGCTTGGGCAGCCCCTGAAACTGAATATCCGCAGACCGCAGAGACGCTGCCATAGACAAATTCACCTCTCCCACAAACACATCTTTGGGCACATCCCACAACTCCGCCTGCCTCGGATGAATCCTCCCAAAAAACCCCAACGGCTTATCCCGCACAAAAATGGACTGAGCTTCACCCGGATGCAAAAATACAGGCAAATCACTCGACTTGGCTTTCACCTGATGAAACCTCCATTCCCGCAGCAAACCACTCACCCAAGACTTGGCATCCCACACATCCAACAAACGTGTCTTGTGCTGCCAATGCTCTGCCTGCTGCCTGCCTGCAGCCACCCAAGCCAACGAGAGCCATTCCTTAATGTCACTGATATCATTATTTGCTTTTGGGGGGGTATGCCCCTCCCCTGCAGACAATTTATTCTTTAAAAACACTCTGGCCGTTTCAAACAAACGCACATCCTCGGTCCCATGACGCAGATTGGCCTGTAAATTCTGCAAAAGCCCGGCCAAAAGACCCGGGCACAAAAACTCACAAGCAGTGGACACAGGATTCTCCAATGCCACACACGCCTCTAACTTATCCGCGTACAAATCATCCACCTGCTTTCTGGACACAAGCCCGTAATTCCGTGCTTCATAAAACCCCTGACCAACAAAAAAATCTTTTGCCTTTAAAACCAGATGACTCTCCCGGGAAGTCCTATCAGGTTCCTGCGTTGAATTGCGCCTCTGCTGCGGCACCTTATCATACCCGGCCAAACGAACCACTTCCTCAGCCACATCAGCCAACTCCTTCACATCCTGCCGATGAATAGGCGGGGTCAAAGTCAAACGCGCGCCTTTCCCTCTGCACACAAATCCCAAACGCATCAAACAACTCCTAATATCAGCATGCGGCAAACTGGTTCCCAAAAGGCCATTCACCCGATTGGCATCCGCATGAACACGGCTGATCTTAGGCTTCTGCAAATACACATCCTGCTCTTGCGTCAATGTCCCCCCGGCCAAAGACAAAACCAAATGCGTGGTGCGCCGGCTGGCCAAATCCACCATGGTCCAATCTGTCCCGCGCTCAAACCGGTAAGAACTCTCTGTGGACATATTCAAACATTTCCGGCTCCGCCGAATATTGCTTGACTCGAAATGTGCGCTCTCCAACAACAAATGCCCGGTCTTTTCATTCACCGCGGACAACTCCCCGCCCATAATTCCGGCAATGGCCACAGGATTCTCTGCATCTGCAATCAACAAATCACGTCCCAAAGCTCTTGTCTGCTCATCCAAACAAAGCAAAGACTCGTTGGGACGCGCCTGCCGCACCACCACACGCCCCTCTCTCAACAAATCTCGATCAAAAACATGCTGCGGATGCCCCAATTCCAAAAGAACATAATTGGTCACATCCACCAAATTATTAATGGAACGAATCCCGCACCGCTCCAAACGCAGCCTCATCCACAAAGGCGAAGGGCGCACTTGCACATTGTTCACCACACGGCCCACATACCGCGTGCACAGTATCGGAGACTCAATCTGAACAAGACCAGAAGACTTCTTCACTTTTGGAATTTTCATATCCGGCAAACGCAGCTTCTTCTTCAAAGCCGCTGCTATTTCCCGGGCCACACCCCAATGAGACAACACATCCGGCCTATTGGGCATCACTTCCACATCCAAAACAGCCTCATGCATAAAAAGAGTGTCACCAATATTTTCACCAAGAGGCGTTCCTTCCGGTAAAACCATGATCCCCACGGCATCTTCTGCAAGACCCAGCTCACGCGCAGAACACAACATCCCAAAAGAGGCTTGACCGCGAATCACTGCTTTATCAATTTTCATCCCACCGGGCAGCAGCGCCCCCACCCGTGCCAGCGGGACAACTTGTCCGGCCGCCACATTCGGCGCCCCGCACACCACATCAAAATGATCTTTGCCGTCAAACACCTTGCATAAAGACAGCTTGTCTGCATTGGGATGCTTGTCACGGCTGAGCACGCGTGCTGTCACCACATTCTTGATTTCCCCTCCGAAAGTTTCCACAGACCCTGTATCAAATCCCAGGTTCCGCAAAAGCGTACAAAGCTCTTCCGGCGACAAATCAAAATCCACAAACTCTTTTAACCACAAATAAGATATTTTCATATTAATATATGATAGAAATTTGAAATTGGATATTAGAAATTAAACAAACAATCATAACACAGACTTTCAAGTTGGGGAATTTGCTTTTACCTGATTTCAAATTTCTAATTTCCAATTTCTATTCAATTTAAAACTGCTTTAAGAATCTGATATCATTCTCATAAAAAAGCCGCATATCATCCACGCCGTATTTAAACATGGCCACTCTCTCCACGCCAATACCAAAAGCATAACCACTCACCTGATCAGGATTGTACCCCACGCCCCGCAACACATGCGGATGCACCAACCCGGCGCCCAACATCTCTATCCAGCCGGACTGCTTACACACCCGGCACCCCTTTTGATCGCACAAAGTACAAGAAATATCCACCTCAATCCCGGGCTCCACAAACGGAAAAAACGAAGGACGAAAACGAATCCGGGCTTTTGACCCAAACAAATGCTGAGCAAACAACCCCAGCATCCCTTTCAAATCCGCCATAGAAATATCCTTGTCCACAGCCAAACCCTCCACCTGATGAAACACAAAAGAATGCGTGGCATCCACCGCTTCATGACGAAAAACACGACCCGGCGCCACAATATACAATGGCGGCTGATGAGACTTCATATAGCGAATTTGAACAGGGGAAGTGTGGGTACGCAAAAGAAACGGCGCGCCGGAAGCATCGCGCAAATCTTTCACATAAAAAGTATCGTGCGCATCACGCGCAGGATGATCAGGCGGGTGATTCAAGGCCGTAAAATTATTAAAATCCGTTTCCACTTCCGGCCCTTCAGCCAAATTAAAACCCAGCCGGCTGAACACACTCACAATATCATCCATTGTCTGGGTGACAGGATGTAGTTTGCCGCGAAAAGCAGACCGATCAGGCAGGGTCAAATCCAAAGCACTTTGAGAAAGGCTCTGATTCAAAGACGCATCTTCCAACAAACGCTTCTTGTCTTCAATGCACGCCTCCAGCGCTCTTTTCACTTCATTGGCCTGCCGGCCCACTTGTTTTTTCTCATCGGGATTTAATGTCGGAAGGAGCTGCAAAACTTTTGAGATATGACCGTCTTTCCGTCCCAAAAACCGCAAACGCAAAGACTCCAGAGATTCCAGGTTGTCCACCGTTGAAACCTCTTTCAAACTTTCAGTCTTAATAGTTTCAATATCGTCAAGAATAGACATAAAAGTGGACCAAACCCAAAAAAACACATCGGAACCACGGACACACACGGAAAAACACGGTAATCATTTACAAATTTATTAACTTAAAAAAAACATAGTGGTTTTGTTTTAACCGTGTCTATCCGTGTTCATCCGTGGTTCTGAATAGTTACCTTGAATTTTGGGGTTATTTATTGAGAACGAGCAATTTCGGAAAGAGATTGGAAAGATTTCTGATCAGAAAAAGCCATCTCAGCCAGAATTTTTCGATCCAGGGCCACACCGGCTTTCTTCAGACCATTCATCAAACGGGAATAACTCAAACCGTTCTGACGCGCCCCTGCATTGATACGCTGAATCCACAAAGAACGAAAATCTCTCTTCTTATTCTTGCGGCCGCGGTACATGGAACGCATAGACTTTTCCAAATGCTGTATAACCATACGCCACCTATTCTTCTTAGTGGCATACGCACCCTTGGCCCGCCTGAACCATTTCTTTTTTCTCTGTCTTGTATAAACAACGCTTTTAACCCGCATATGGCATCAATGTCCTTATCGCTTTAGATTGCTTTTTATTCAACATATTGTCCTGTCTGAACCGGCGCCGCCGCTTGGCAGACATCCCGATCAACAAATGCCTGCGGCCCTGTGTCTGGTGCATCACCTGCCCGCCGGCTGTCACACGAAATCTCTTTTTAGAACCACTGTGTGTCTTAATTTTTGGCATAACAATCCTCATTCAATCTCACCACAGAGCACACAGAGTTAACAGAGAAAATCTTTTTATAGCAAAAACCATACGTTTTTCTGCTTTTTTTCTCTATGATCTCTGTGTTCTCTGTGGTTTATCTTTATTTCTTGGGTGCGAGCATCAGCACCAAACGGTTTCCAAACATAGAAGGTGCTGATTCAATCGTGGCCAAATCCATGACCTTTTCTTTCAGCTTGTCAATCAACCGATGGCCCAAATCCCGGTGATCCATTTCCCTGCCATAAAACACAACGCTCACGCGCACCTTGTCCCGGTTTTCAAGAAAACGCATAATGGCCCGCTGTTTCGTCTCAAAATCATGCTCGCTGATCTTGGTACGAAACCGCATCTCCTTCACATGCCCGCCCTTCTGATGTTTTCTGGATTCCTTTCTCTGCTTCTCTTTCTCATACCGATACTTGGAATAATCCAAAACCCTGCAAACCGGCGGGCTGGCATTTGGCGCCACTTCTACCAAATCATGTCCGCGCTCCTGCGAAATATTCAAGGCCTCTTGTATGGATTTAATTCCAAGCATGGACCCATCAACATCAATGAGGCGAACCTGCGGAGATCTGATGAAATGATTAAAACGTGTGTCAAGTTTCTTGCTGATGCTGTACCTCTCCGAATAAAAAAAGAGGAGGTCTACCTCCTCCCAGTATTATGTAACAGATAGAAATAATAACAGAATGTGAAATTTTTGTCAATATATTAATTTTTATTAAAAGAACGAATATAAAAAAATATTTTTATGCCCCTGTAATTGCCCGATTCATCGGGCTCTTTAAAACACTTTTTCCGAAATCAACAGCTTTAAAGCGCCTGATAAATCAGGCAATTACAATAACTTAAAGACAAAATATTTTTTTCTAATTTCCAATTTCTAATTTTTCTGACAATTCATCCAATGGCACCACACCCAAATCTTTCCCTTCACGCGTGCGCACAGACACTGTCCTGCTCTCCATTTCCCGGCCGCCCACCACAAGAAGAAAAGGGATTTTCTGCATAGTGGCTTCACGCACTTTGGCGCCCACCTTACTGGCCGAATAATCAGCCTCCACGCGAAACCCACTTTGCTGTAAACACCTCTGAACGTTTTCCGCATACTCATGAAACTTCTCACTCACAGGCAAAACAACCGCCTGCACCGGCGCCAGCCAAAAAGGAAAAGCACCCGCATAATGCTCAATCAACACCCCAAAAAACCTCTCCAAAGACCCCAACAATGCCCGGTGAATCATAAACACCTGTGATTCCCCGCCATTCTCATCCCGGTACGTGATATGAAAACGCTCCGGATTATTAAAATCAACCTGCACGGTTGAACACTGCCACGCGCGTCCCAAAGAGTCCTTAATCTTCAAATCAATCTTCGGCCCATAAAAAACACCTTCTCCCGGATCAATGCTGTACGCAAGCTCAGTCTTCACCAAAGCTTTCTTCAAAGCCTCTTCAGCATGCGCCCATCCTTCCAATGTCCCGGAATACTTCTCCGGTCTGGTGGAAAGTTTAATCTCATAATCCTTAAACCCAAAAGCAGACAACACCTCCACAATAATCCGCAAAGTCTCCACCACCTCATCTTCCAGCTGATCCGGCGTACAAAAAATATGCGCATCATCCTGCGTAAACCCCCGCACACGAAACAACCCATGAAGCACACCGCTCCGCTCATACCGATAAACCGTACCAAACTCAGCCATACGAATCGGCAAATCCCGGTAAGAATGCAAATCATTCTTATAAATCAAAATATGCCCGGGACAATTCATTGGCTTCAGAATAAATTCTTGGTTCTCCAGCTGCATAATCGGATACATATTTTCTCTATAATAATCCAAATGACCGGATGTCCGCCAAAGATCTGCCCGCGCCACATGCGGGGTGGACACAAACCCATACCCCTTAGACACCAAATAATTCTTCAAATAATCCTCTATAATCCGCCGCACCACAGTCCCCTTGGGCAGCCAATAAATAAACCCTGACCCGGCTTCCTCGTGCTGAATGGAAAAAAGCTTCAACCGCGCGCCCAACTCTCTGTGGTCACGCTTTTTTGCCTCCTCCAAACGATGCAAATGATCTTCCAGCTCCTTCTGCGTAGGAAAAACAGTGCCATAAATCCGCTGAAGCTGCTCCCGCTTTTCATCCCCCCGCCAATACGCCCCGGCCATCTTCAACAGCCTAAAATGAACAATCTCCTTGGTTGACGCCACATGAGGCCCTTTACAAAGATCCACAAAACCACCGCTTGTATAATAAGACACCGTCGGCTCATTCAACTCATCAATCATCTCCACTTTATATTTTTCTCCGCGCTTGCCCCAAAAATCACGCGCCTCATCTATTTCATGATCAGACGCCACAAAAGAATGATTCCCGCTCACAATCTTCCGCATACGCTTCTCAATCTTGGCCAAATCATCCGGCACAAACCGATGCGGACTATCAAAATCATAATAAAACCCATCCTCAATCGGAGGGCCTATGGTGATCTTGGTCCCTGGAAAAAGCTCCTGCACCGCCTGCGCCATCACATGCGCAGCCGAATGCCTCAACTTAAACAAATAATCATTATCAGATGAATTCATAATGTTTAATCACCACACAAATGGGATCTCGTATTATATTTTGGATTTCTAATATTATAGTGACTACTCAGGCAGGTGCAGGTTATTTGCGTAATTGCCCAATTCATTGGGCGCATTTTAAAAATGATCATTCAAAAACCCAGAAATATGCCCAATAAATTGGGCAATGACAAAACCCTGAGCAGTCACATATTATTAATAATTTGAACTGAGGTCAAATGAATTATCATCAACCTGAGGCTTCTCTCGGGAAAGCTTTTCTGAGCGACATCACGGCCCGCCGCCATGCCCCTGAGACCGTTTTGACCGGCCCGGTGCAGGGAATGAGAGGGAATAAGGGCCGGGCAGGCCGAGGGGGTACGGCGGCGTTTGGGCCGCGCCGGAGCGAGGGGAGGCTTTCCCGAGAGGCCTTATGGCAAAACTTCAATCATCAACTCTTCTTATAACTCAAATAAAACCTACGGCCGCGTCGCAGCACATCAGCCAAGACCCCTTTCCCCCAATCCGCCTTCTTCGTAGCGCTCTTAAAAGCCTTCAAAGTCGGCGTTCCCACACGATTCAAGGACACCACAACATCTCCTGGCTGCAAACTCAAATGAGCTGCCATCCCATTTGGATCCAGATCCTGCACAAACACACCTTTCACATCCGCAGGAACAGACTCCTGCTTGCGCCTCACATCACTCAACGCCACAACCCGTGCGCCTTCCCACTCAAACACATCATCAGACTCAGGCGCGCTTTCCTGCCGGGACTCAGCCAAAGCCCTGTCCTGTTCTGGCCGCTCACCGGTCACCAAATCCACTGCCTTTTCACGCCCATCACGCACCACAGACACCTTCACCTTGGTCTTTGGCGCGGTCTTGGCCACAATCCGCTGCAAATCCGCAGGAGATTCCACTTTCTCCCCATGAAACCCAATCACCACATCTCCACGCTTCAATCCTGCTTTTGCTGCCGGAGAACCAGCCATCACACGATTAATCAACACCCCTTTTTTCCCTGGCACCTGAAACTGAGCCGCCATCACCTCATCCAAAGGCGCAATCTCCACCCCCAGCCAACCGCGCACCACCTTCCCTTTCTCAATCAACTGCCCCATAATATCCTTGGCATAATTACTCGGAATCGCAAACCCAATCCCATTAAAAACACCTGTGGGCGCATAAATTGCCGTATTAATCCCAATCACCTCACCCTGAATATTCACCAAAGGCCCGCCGGAATTTCCGCGGTTAATGGACGCATCTGTTTGAATCATATTATGAAAAATCTTCCCCTCCAAATTCAAAGACTGACGCACAGCAGAAATAATCCCGGCAGTCACTGTCTGCTCCAACCCAAAAGGACTCCCCACAGCCAAAGCCCAATCCCCCACGCGAATCTTCTCAGAATCCCCCAAAGAAGCATAAGCCAAATCCTTTCCCGGCTTAATCTTGACCACAGCCAAATCAGACCGCACATCCAAGCCCACCACTTTCCCCTCAAAAACCTTATCACCGGTATCAGGCAAACGCACCTGAATCTTATCCGCATTGGTCACCACATGCGCATTTGTCAAAATCAAACCTTTTGGATCCACCACCACGCCTGACCCCATGCCTTCCTGACGCCTCTCAAAACGCTTGGGCGCAGGCCGGCGGCGCTGCCTGCCGCGTCCATGAAAATCATCAAAGAAAAACTCAAAAGGATCCCCGAAAAAAAACTGATGCGGCCGCACCTCCACAGACTCAATATGCACCGCTGTAATATTCACCACCGCTGGTTTCACTTGAGAAGCCACACGCGCAAAAGTGTCTTGAAAATTCATCACC
>JANQER010000195.1 GCA_028278255.1 Elusimicrobiota bacterium
ACAAGCGGGTTTTTATGTTTTAAAAGGCGCGAGCATGCCGGCTGTACTGGTGGAGGCTGGCTTTATTTCACATCCCAAAGAAGAGGGCCTGATCCGCTCTGCACGGTTCCAAAAGAAAATGGCAGATGCGCTTTATGCGGGGATTTTGGATTATGAACACCGAAAAATACGAGAAAAAGTGAACACAACAAAAGATAAATAGCTATAATTTTTGATTTTAGATTTGCGATTTTTGATTGAAAATCCGGCACATGAACTGAAAACGCGCATATTGTTGCTCTATGGGCTAAAATCTTGGCATTAAATTTAAAATTTTTTCCCCTGTGTTTTTTATCTCAACACATATGGCTCATAGCCTGCTTTTGTTTTTCAATCAAAAATCGCAAATCTAAAATCAAAAATTTAGAGGTTATCAGATGATCATTTCAAACAACAATTCTCCCATAGGTGTTTTTGACTCAGGCGTAGGCGGGCTCACGGTTCTAAGCGCGCTGGCAGCTTTGCTGCCGCATGAAAAATTCATATATGTGGGGGACACAGCCAGAGTGCCTTATGGCACCAAATCAGCAGAATCTGTTCAGCGCTTTTCACTGGAAATAGCCGGATTCTTTCAACAAAAAAATGTCAAAATGGTGGTGGTGGCCTGCAACACAGCCTCAGCTGTGGCGTTGGGGAAACTGCGCCAGTTTCTATCTGTGCCGGTGTTGGGCGTTATCGAGCCGGGCGCACATGCAGCAGTGCAGTCCACTCATTCGCAGCGGATTGGCATTATTGGCACGCAAGCCACTGTGCGCAGCCAGGCTTATGAAAGAGCCATTCACCGGCTAAGCCCCGGCGCAAAAGTCTTTAGCCGCGTGTGTTCTCTTTTTGTCCCGCTGGCTGAAGAGGGATGGCTTGACCACAAAGTCACGCATGATGTGGCTGACATTTATTTATCGCCTTTGCTCAAAAACAAAATTGACACGCTTGTGCTTGGCTGCACACATTATCCGCTCCTCAAGCAGACAGTTCAAACAGCGGCCGGCCGTGTGAATCTCATTGACTCAGCAGAAGAAACAGCCAAAGCTGTTCAGGCGCGGCTGAAGCTGGAAAATCATTTGTCCCGCGCACAAAAAGGAAAAAGCTCTTTCTATTCTTCGGATGATCCGGCAAAATTTGCAGAATTGGGAAGACAATTTTTCAAAGGGCGCCTGCCAAAAGTCCAACGCATTGCACTGGGCGCCTCGTAGTGGCAATGCCAAAAATTGAATGAAAAACCATGAAACCACGGATAAACACGGATGAACACTGAAAAGCAAGAAAAAGGGATCAAGAAATACAGGGGAAGCATTTGATTAAGAGCAACAGGAAGAGGGAGTAATTTTTTTAAGTAAAAGGGCATGGAAAGGGAATAAAAAAATGGAAAAAGCAGTTGTTCTTCTGTCAGGGGGGATGGATTCAG
>JANQER010000222.1 GCA_028278255.1 Elusimicrobiota bacterium
ATCAGCATAATTTGGGAGAAATTGCCGTTGTGAACAATAAAATGAGCAATCAGCTTTTGGGCATTATTGAGCAAAGAGATTTGCTGCATGTTTTGGGGAAAGGAAAGCAGTGATGCTATAAGTCCAGGCCAAAGCCGCCGTATTTGTTGAACCAGAGCATGAAGCTGATGAGGGTCCAGAGGCGTTTGTGGTTGTCGCGCTTTTTGTCTGCGTGTTCTTTGAGAAGGGTGTGGGGCATGTGCGGATCGAGCATGCCTGTGCGGCTGATTTGGTCAGGAGAAAGTATGTCTTGCGCCCAGAATTTGAGGTCAGTGGCGAGCCAGTGTGCCAAGGGCGGGGTAAATCCTTTTTTGGCGCCTGTGAGAACAGTTTGGGGCAAACGGTTTTTCATGAGCCGTCTGAGAATGTATTTGGTTGTGAGACCTTGCAGTTTGTGTTCCATGGGAATTTGTGCGCTGAACTCAACCAAGGCTGTGTCCAGAAGAGGGACACGCACTTCAAGCGAGTGGGCCATGCTGAGACGGTCCATTTTGACCAGATATTCGTCGAGCAGGTGTGTGCGCTGGTCCACATAGAGCATTTTTTCAAGTCCTTCCCGGTCACCAGATTCTTGATACGCAGTGATAAAGCTTTCTTCAGGAATATGGTCCTTGGTGTATTCCCAGAATTTTTTGTTATAGAGCCGTGGTTTTTCGTCAGGAAAGAACATTTCCTGCCAGCCAAAGTGTGCTTGCGGCTGCGGCCGGCCGGCTGCGGCCAGAAAGGCTTTGATTTTGTAGTCCAGACTGATGCGGTTAAAGGAGACTGGGATTTTTTGGGCTGTTTTGAGCAAAATGTTTTGTGTGAATTGCGGCAGTAATTTGTATAGAGAAGAGTATCGGTCTGCCAGATAGGTGGGGTATCCGGCCAAGAGCTCATCACCACCGTCCCCGGAGAGGGCCACTGTGACCATTGTGCGGGCAAATTCACAGAGGTAGTAAGTGGGAATGACAGAGGCATCTGAGAATGGTTCATCAAAAATGGCAGAGAGATGCTGGGAGAGGTTTTTGATATTCGGTTTGACTTCGAATTCATGGTGCGCCAGCCCGAATCGCTTGGCGCTGGCAGCGGCTTCGCTGCGTTCAGAGAAACTTTTGTGGTCAAAGTAGATGGTGAAGCTGTCCAGAGGCTGGCCAAGCTGCTGGACATAGGAGGCCACTGTGGATGAGTCCAACCCGCCTGAGAGAAACACGCCCACAGGAACATTGCTCATGAGATGAGAAGACACGGATTGTTTGAGGAGTGCATCGAGTTTTTCTGTGTAGTAGGAGATGGGGTTTTTGACCAGAGGGCCCGGATTAAAGTGCCAGTATTTTTTTTTGTGCACTGTGCCTTTTTCAATATTGATTCTGAGGAAATGGCCGGGTTCGAGTTTGTTGATGTTTTTGAATATGGACCTGGGTGTGGGGATGTAACGCAGGGAGAAATATTCATTTAAGGCTTTTAGATCCCATTCACGGGAAACTTCCGGGTCTTTGATGAGTGATTTGATCTCCGATGAGAATGAGAGAAATTGGGGGTCCTGGGAGTAGTAAAGGGGCTTGATGCCCATTCTGTCGCGCACGAGATAGAGTGTTCTGTTTTCAGGCGAATACAGGGCAATGGCAAACATGCCATTGAGGCGCTGCCAGGCATTTTCTCCGTATTCCTCAAAAGCATGGAGGATGATTTCCGTGTCGGATGCGGAGCGAAACACATGGCCTTTGGCTTGTAATTCAGAAGTGAGTTCTTGATAGTTGTATATTTCACCATTAAAGACAAGATGCAGAACACCCCGTTTTTCTCTTTGGTAGCAGGTGTCGTTTGACATGGGCTGATGGGCTTTGGCTGAGAGGTCAATAATACTGAGCCGCCGCATGGCCAATCCCACAGGGCCGTCAATCCATAGGCCCTCTTCGTCCGGACCGCGGTGGCTCAGCTGCTTGTTCATCCGTTCAAGAACATCGCGTGAAACCATTCGGGATGAGTGAAAGTAGACTTTTCCGGCTATGCCGCACATGGTGAATCCTTTTTGTGAAATTCCAAATTCCAAGAAACAATAACCAAATAACAACCAATCATCAAGATTTTACAAAAATCAGGGCGGATTTGTAATGTCTCTTTTTGGAAAGGATCGTAAATGTCTATTTGGTCATATAAAAGTCGTAGGGGCGGGCCTTGTGTCCGCCCGATCGGACCGGATGGAATTAACAGAATTGTGCAACTGAAAAATTCGGGTTAATGTTTTTTCGAAGCAGTGCCTATAAGGAGCGCGGAGGGGAAAGTGTTGAACACTTTGGCAAGGGGGAGGTTTTGTTTGATGCCGCGGCCCTCGGGTTTAATGGTTTCACCCGTGATGATGTTGTGAAAGACAGCGGCGTGGAGTTCCTGGGCAAGAGGGAGGGCCTCGTTTTTCCAGAATTTTTTCCCTAAGGGGAATGGGTTTTTGGGTGTGGAGTCCTGGGCACAGAGCCTGGGCACAACAGTGAGCAGTATTTTGCCCTTGTGGGCGCGGGCAAAAGCTGTGGCTTGCTGTGTGGAGAGTCGGATGGGGATGTATCGGCCTTTGAGAAATAGATCCGGCCATTTGCGGCGGGCTTGCAGACAGCGGTTTGTGAGAAAGAGTTTGACATGGCCGGTGTGGGCATTTCTGAGGAGATGCGAAATATGTGAGAGTTGTGCAGAGATGTTTTTGAGCGATGAGAGTTCTTTGAGAAGTTTGATGCGGTGATCATAGTCCACGAGGCGCCGGTTGTCCGGGTCCACCAGGCTGAAGTCCCAGAGTTCTGTGCCTTGGTAGAAGTCCGGTACACCCGGCGAAGAGGCTTTGAGGGTCAATTGTGCGAGTGAGTTCAGCCTGCCTGCGCGGGCAATGGTTTTTTGAGTGGGGAGGAACATGGCGAGGAACGCAGGGGTTTGCGGGCTGTCCAGGGTTTTGTCCACAAATTGTATCATGGCGTTTTCATAGGCTTCGTTTCTGTTGATCCAGCTGGTGTGACGTTTGGATTCGCGGATGGCTTTGAGCATGTAATCTCTGATGCGTTCTTTGAGAGAAGAGGATGCGCGCGTGTGCGCTGTGGTTTCAGGTTCAGCCGGCCAGCACCCAATGAGTGCTTGGAAAAACAGATAGATGTCATTGAGGTCCGGGGACAGTTGGCCGTCTATGTCTGTGCGGTGCGCATTGGTGAAGCGTATCCATTGTATGATTTTTTGGTTCCAGAGATCCGGCATTTCAGAGAGGACATTGAGCCTGGCGCGTATGTCTTCTCCGCGCTTTGTGTCATGCGTGGATGTGGCAGACATGGTCATGGGCCAGTGCACATGACGGAATCCATTGGCTTGATGGAATTCATCAGGGGTGCATCCGAATTTCCCGGGATCTCCGCCCACTTCATTGAGTGAGACCAGAACATTGTGCCTGTAAAAAGCTGTGTCTTCGAGTCCTTTGGCTTGAACCGGGCCTGTATATTGTTGGACTTTCATGGCAAAGTTGATTTTGGCTTCAGACAAATGGTCTCTGTGTTCCGGCAGCAGCATGTGCCTGAGAAATTCAAAAACAGATGTTTCTATGGCGGGATTTCGTTTTTTGGCTTTGGCAATGGCTGCGGCAATGGCCTGGCGGTCAGTGTCTGTGACTGAGGTGTGTGTGATGTAGGTGCGGTAAATGGGAAAGTGCGCAATGACTTCTCTGAGCGCGTTTTTCAGGCTGACCAATGTGAAGTCGCGTGAGTTTCTGTCTTTTTCCGAGAATTGGTTAAGGGCATTGGCCAGGACATGGAGCTCACTGGACAGCGAAGTTGTCATAATGAGGCGTTTGCCCACATGTGCATCGATTTGAAACGGCGTGGTGCGTCCTGTGAGGCGCTCATAATTTTTCTTTATTTTAAGAGCATTTTGGTTGTCAATGAAGAGCCTGTTGACTTGGTTCAAGAAGTCGTATCCATTGGTGCCTGAAATTTTCCAGTCATGCGGGAGTTTTTCGTTCCCTGACAAAATTTTTTCAACCACAATATAAATCGGATATGGTGTGCTTTTTTTGAGTTGTTCAAGATATTCGGCCGGGTTAAAGAGGCCGTCAATGTGGTCAATGCGCAGGCCGTGTATTTTTCTTTGTTGTATAAGGCGGAGTATAAGTTTGTGCGTGATGTGAAACACGCGCTTGTCTTCCATGCGGAGTCCCACGAGCGTGTTGACATCAAAAAATCGGCGGTAATTGATTTCGTCTATGGCGGTTTTCCAATAGGCCAATCTATAAGACTGGGCTTCAAGGAGTTGGTGCAACGCGTCAAAGCTTTTGGGATTTCCGGGTGTGCCATTGAGTGCGTGCCATTGCGATTCTGTGTAACCTTTCATGGCCGCAGGGATTCTCACGGGAAAGCGGTTGTCATAGTATTTGATGCAGACTGTTTTGTTTTTATAGAGAAGCCGAAGTTCACCACGCTCCAGAACGCGTCCGTATTGGTCCCCGAGTATCGGGAGGAGGACTTTCCCTTTGAGTTCCGGTTTAAGAGGCTCCCAGTCTATATCAAAAAACCGGGCATAGGGCGATTCAGGACCGTTTTCAAGTACATTTTTCCACCAGGGATTGGCTTCTGTGTCCGCGGCCATGTGATTGGGGACAAAGTCCACGATAAGGCCTATTTTGTACGCAGTGAGTTTTTTGGAGAAGAGGTGAAATCCTTCTTCTCCGCCTATCTCCGGGTTGATTTTGTTGTGATGGCAAATGTCATATCCGTGTGTGCTGCCGGGATGCGCCATGAGAAAGGGAGAGGAATAGCAATGTGTGATCCCCAGTTTTGAAAGATAGGGGATGATTTTAATGGCATCATAAAATGTGAATCTTCTGTGGAATTGCAAACGGTAAGTGCTTAGCGGGGTGTACAAGTGTTTGTTTGACATAATTGTTTGTTTTGGTTTTCTCTTTGCTCTTTGCCTGTTATTTTAAAAGATGTTCTCCTTTAAGATAATAGCAGATGGACAGGGGAAATCAATGGTGATGTGGGTTTTTGTGAAATCTGTTTGTATGGGTTTTGGGTCCGGGGAAAAAAGAGGGTCTTCGGTGGAAAGAAATTTTTGCCATTTGTGCCCGACAATATAGGGTTGATTGAGATGGACCTTGCAGGATCCTTTGAAGCAAATGATCAGAATTAAGTTGTTTCCAATAGAGGATTCACGATTAATGACCAAAACTTGCTGGTTGATCTTTTCAATAAGAAAATGATTGATGTTTTTAAATGTAAAGGCTTTTTGAGTTCGTCTCATTTGTGTGAGGGATTGGTACAGACGCAGCATACCTGCGTGACGTGTGTTTTGTTGTTCCATCCAGTTGAGTTGGCTGATGGAATAGGTGGCAGGGGACTGCGGATCAGGGATTTTATTGAGAGAGGCAGGATCAGAAAAGGCTTTGAAATCCTTAAATTCATTGCGGCGGCCCTGTGTGACTTTTTGACCGAGTTCAGGGTTGTGATCCGTGAAATACAGAAAATAAGTGCGGGCTGCCCATTCCTGCCCCATAAAGAGAAGCGGGGTGTGCGGGGCAAACAGCAAAAGCGCTGACACTGCCCTATACACTGCGTGATTGATTTGGTGATTCAGGCGTTCTCCAAAAGCGCGGTTGCCGATTTGGTCGTGGTTTTGGAGACAGATGATGAATCGTTCCGGCGGTATGCCGGCCGGGTCTGTGCCTCTGGGGGTTTTCCAAAATTTGGATTTTTGTCCGCAGTAGAACCAGCCTTGGGAGAGAGTGCGCGCAATGTCTTGCGTGGTGCCTGTGAAATCCTGGAAATAGCCGTCTGAGTCGCCGGCTGTTTGTCTGCGGATTTGATGGTGAAAGTCATCAGCCCAAACACCGTCCAGCCCCCAGCCGTTTTGGGCTTTTGAGCGCACAATATGCGCGAGGTTCCGGCAGTCTTCTGCAATGAGCAGGGGATGAGGGGCTTTTGTGTGACGTTTGATGTCTGAGGTGAAGTGTGCCATGAAATGAGGAGTGCTGTTGTCTTTGATTTCATGAACAGCGTCCAAGCGGAGTCCGTCCACATGGTATTCATGAATCCAGTGCAGAGCATTTTCTGTGAAAAATTGCCGGACATGTTTGTTGTGTTCGCCGTCAAAGTTAACAGCTTTTCCCCAGGGCGTCTTGTGTTTGTTTGTGAAGTAGTAAGGGCTGTACATGCTCAGGTAGTTTCCGTCAGGACCAAAATGGTTATACACCACATCCAGCATCACAGCCAATCCCATGTGATGGGCCTCATCCACAAAAGCGCGTAAATCATCAGGTGTTCCATAACATCTGGCAGGCGCATATAAAGACACGCCGTCATATCCCCAATTTCGGTTCCCGGGAAAGTCAGCCACAGGCATGAGTTCAATGGTGGTGATGCCCAATTCTTTGAGATAAGGAAGTTTTTTTTGCGCGCCTTTGAAGGTGCCTTCCGGGGAAAATGTGCCGATGTGGAGTTCATATATAATAGAACTGTGAAGAGGGGTTTGGTGGCGGTGATGGTCTTTCCATGGGTATTTGTGCGGGTTGATGACTTGTGACGGGCCATGGACCCCCTGGGGTTGGGAGCGGGACGCCGGGTCTGGAAAAGACCCTTTGCCGTCCACGCGGTATTTGTAGAGTTCTCCGTCATACACATCAGGACAGAAAATATCGTGGTAACCATCATGGTGTTTGGTGAGCGGATATGTTTTTGGCGCGCCGGAGCTTTCGAGGATAAGTTCGATATGCGCAGCTTGCGGCGCCCACACGCGGAAGTGGGTGCCGTTGTTTTTGCTTATAGCGCCGAGAGTGGGAGACCAAGTCATAGGTGTCTGTGTCCAAGAGCCAAGAGCAAAGGGCAAAGGGCAAAGAGGAAATCCTGAAAAGCAAAAGAGTATGTAAAACAGTCTTTGCTCTTTTCTGTTCTTTCTTTCTCTTTGCCCTTTGCCCTTTGCTCTTGGCCATATTTATAGTTCATACGTAATTCCTGAGATGAATAGGACATCGTGTTTTTTTATGCCTGTTGGCGGTTTTGAGGTAAAGATATCCGTGAGGCTGAGCCTCAGTGACAGATGTTGACTCAGGGCTGTGATAAAAGCGGCTTCAGATCTGAGTCTGTGGCCAAGTTTCTTGTCAAAAGGGGTGTGCAGGGTTTCTTCCCAAATAATTCTGGAGTCAATGAGCAAGGCTTTTTCCATGAATATTCTGGACACAGCCGTGCCTTTTTCTGATTGCTTGCGCAGGCTGTAATAGCGGGTATATTCATATCCCACACCGCATTCCGCCATAAGTTTGAAAGCAGGTTTGTCTGACCACCAGTATCCCAGGCCAGTGGAAGGGATGTACCTTTGATCAATGTCAGCAAAGCGGTCATGTTCAACAGCGATTTTATAGAAATTATACCACTTTCTCCGCCAAAAACTGTATGCGTATCGAATAGAGCCTGTGTATTTTTGTCCGTCCATTTGGCCCTGAGAAGATGAGTAGAAGCCGTCTGCCTTGAGCGTGAGTTCATTGTCCATTGTGCGGCGATTGGAAAAAAACGACGCGGCAAATTGGTCATTGTCTGTGTTTCCGGCGGATTTGTTATACCCGGCAGTGAACTTGACTGTCCAGATTTTGGACGCAGCGGGGGTGTTTGGTTCTGCTTTTAATAGGCACACGCCCATCATTAAAACAGATAAAAAGATGATAGGTGTTTTCATTGATATGTCCATTAAATTAGTGTTTGTGTTTGATTGTTGTCCCTTGGTCATTGGTTATTATTTGGTTATTGTCTCTTGGAATTTGGTTATTTTCGGAGAATTCTCCTTTTGTTTACATCAACAATCCATTAATGGGAATATGAATCCATTCGGGTCTATTGTTCAGATCATAGAGTATTTCGTAAAAAGCTTTGTCCACCACGTATGCGTCTAAAATCGCTTTAAAGTGCGTCTGGGAGTCCGGGAGGAAAGGGGCTTTTCCTGCTGTGCGGATATAGGCTTTAAGAAACACGGCAGAGACCCAGTCTGCCCACAACTTGGCCCATGGCTCCAAGAGCTCAGTGGTTTCAGGTCTATTCAGCGTGTATTGGGAAAAGGCAAAGTGTGCGGCATAGCTGTGGGAACGCAGCATGCCCGCCACATCTTTAAGGGGCGATTGCTTGGCGCGTCTTTCAGGCATGGGGCGCGCTGGTTCACCTTCAAAATCCAGGATCACATAGTCGTTTTCAAACCAGAGGACTTGGCCCAAATGATAATCCCCGTGACACCGGATTTTGCCCCCTGGGATGTCATTTATTTTGGGGGGATTGAGCCGCCTGATCATTTTGGAGCGCTCACTGAGAAGTTTGTGAATTCTGTCCACTGTGGGTTCCGGCAAACCGCCAATGCGGCGTTCCACCATGCGGAACACGTTTTGCGCGTATTTGCGCATGTCAATGAGGGATTCTGAAAAATCACGTGTTGTGAGCGGTTCAGGACAAAAAGCCGGCTCTGAAGTGTTTTGGGAGAGGGCCATGTGCAGCTCAGCTGTCCGTTGTCCGAGAATTTTGGCTTGGTCCAGGTATGTGCCGATGATTTCAGTCACAGCCTGCGGAGGCGCTTCTTGCTCCGGCGCGTTGAGGAACTCAGAGACTGAGCCTGCAGGCTTGGAGAGGTCCATAAGAGTGGACACGCGTTCAAAATATTGGCTCAGTTCATCCAAAGCATGGGTCCATCCATCGCTTTGTTTGCTGATAAGATTTTGGAGAAGCCCAATGGTGATGGTGTTTTTACCGTGGAAATATTCAATGACACCGGCTGTTTTGGGAATGCGCTCAAAATTTGTTTTTTCCGTGAGGAAGCGGCCTATTTCATAGTCAGGATTGACCCCGAATTGGAGGCGTCTGTATATTTTGAGGATCATTTTCCAGCCGAATTGCAATGAGGTGTGGCTTTGTTCAATGGGCTGGCGGATGATGTCCAATGGTTCTTCTTTTGGGCCGCGGATGTCATTGTACACATGGGCGGCACTGGCACGGAATTGACCGGTTTGTGTTTTAATGATTTGACTGCCTTCAATGGCAGAGAGCAATGCCTGGCATGACGGGTCATCTGTCATGGCATCGTGCAGAAACCCTGTGGTGTCATCATTTGTTAAGCGTGCCATCACTGCCTGTGGAATAGATTGCGCCAAGGCTTCAGCGCCTGCCCCTGTGGCAGCCACCACAGGGAGAAAGTAGAATTCACTTTCTCCTTCTCCGAATATGGCTTCTGTGATGAGCAAAAAGGTGGGCGCAGAACCGGTGTTCAAAGCGGCCCAGTCCATGATCTTAACAGAATGGAGAAGATTGGCTTTGCCCCCGTACCAGCGTTGTTTGGAGATAAATTCAGTGAGTATTTTTGTTTCGAGCTGTTTTTTTGTTTTGGGATCCGTAAAAAGCGTGTCCCACTTGCCCTTGATTTTGATGGTGTCCCATTCGCGGTCCGGCTCATTGGCAGGCAGCAGACTTGTGGGCCGGCGCAGCTGGAACCAGTAAAAAGCATGAGGGCCTAATGTGAGAAAATACGGCAAGTCGCCAATGGCAGGGAATTCCACATTGCCGAGCATTTCCACCGGGATCATGCCTTTGAATTCAGAGAGATTGAGTTCAACAGGCTGGACAAAGCGTGACAAGTTGGCAGCGGCCAAAACCACTTCACCTTCATACCGCCGGATGTACGTGAGTATTTTTCTGTTTTGTGAATGAACAAATTCTATGCTGCCGCGTCCGAATATTTTAAAACGTTTGCGCAGGGCAATGAGACGTTTCATCCATTGAAGAAAAGAGGAAGGATCTCTTTCCTGCGCTTCCACGTTAATGGCCTGATATCCATGCACCGGATCCATGATAATGGGAGAAAATAATTTGGCCGGATCTGCGCGGGAGAATCCTGCGTTTCTGTCGCCGGTCCATTGCATGGGCGTGCGCACGCCGTTTCTGTCCCCCAAAAACATATTGTCCCCCATGCGGATTTCATCCCCATAATAGATAATGGGTGTTCCCGGGAATGAGAACAGCAGGCTGTTGAGCAATTCCAGGCGTCTGCGGCTGTGGTCCACAAGAGGAGAAAGCCTGCGGCGGATGCCCATGTTCAGCTTCATCCTGTGGTCAGTGGCGTACATGTTATACATGTAGTCGCGCTCTTTGTCCGTGACCATTTCCAAGGTAAGCTCATCATGGTTTCGGAGAAACAAGGCCCATTGGCAATTGTCAGGGATGCTGGGGGTTTGCCGGATGATTTCTGTGATGGGATGGCGGTCTTCTTGCCGGAGCGCCATGAAAATGCGCGGCATGAGAGGGAAATGGAATGCCATGTGGCACTCGTCGCCATCGCCAAAATACGGACGCACATCTTCAGGCCATTGGTTGGCTTCTGCGAGAAAGACACGGCCGGGATGAGATTTGTCCATTTCTTTCCGAAGTCCTTTGAGAACAGCATGGGTCTCCGCCAGATTTTCGCAATTGGTGTTTTCACGCTCAATCAGGTAAGGAACCGCATCCAAGCGCAGACAATCCACGCCAATATCAAGCCAGAACCGCATCACGCGCAAAACTTCACGCCGGACAGCCGGGTTGTCATAGTTGAGGTCAGGCTGGTGATGAAAAAACCTGTGCCAATAGTACGCCTGGGCATCATGGTCCCAGGTCCAATTGGATTTTTCAGTGTCTGTGAAAATGACGCGGGCTTGACTGAATTTTTTATTGGAATCACTCCACACATAAAAATGTCGTTTGGCTGAACCCGGCGATGATTGACGGGCTTGCTGAAACCAGGCATGTTGATCAGAGGTGTGGTTGATGACCAGCTCAATGAGGACACGGATGCCTCTTTTGTGGGCTTCCTGGACAAATCGTTTAAAATCGCGCAGATTGCCATAGGAGGGATGAATTTTGCGGTAGTCTGAGATGTCATACCCGTCATCACGCAGAGGGGATTCATAAAAGGGCAGAAGCCAGACACAAGTGATGCCCAGGCTTTGGAGGTAATCTAATTTTTGGGTCAGGCCCCGGAAGTCGCCAATACCGTCATTGTTGTGGTCAAAGAATGATTTGACATGCAATTCATAGATAATGGCATCTTTAAACCATAAAGGATCAGAGTCAATTGTTGTTTTTTTCATAGAGATATATTTTCTCTTACCCTTTGCCCTATGCTCTATGCTCTTTGCCTATTGCTTTAAACACATGCACAGGACATTCTTTGGGGTCCAGACGGATGAAGTTGGATTCGTTTTGCCATGTGTATGTGGTTCCGTCTATGAGATCTTGTATCACATATTCAGAGCCTTCTTCCAGTCCAAGAGCCGCATAGGGTATTTTGACCCAGCCGGTATGAACATTTTTGTAATCCAGGTTTATCATCATTAAGACAATATTGGATTTATCAGATGTCATTTTGCCATAAGCAATCATCTGATCATTGTCAATGTCGAAAAATTGCAGGTTGTCATTGGCGTGCAAGGCCGGATTGTCTTGCCGGGCTTGATTGATGCACTTGATGAAATCCCTGATGTGCCCTGGCCGGTTGTGGTCCCAATGACGGATTTGGTATTTTTCCGAGTCCATGTTTTCTTCTTTGCCCGGAAAGGCTTTGTTTTCGCAGAGTTCAAACACAGGGCCATAGATACCGTAGGCAGAAGACAATGTGGCAGCCAGGGCCAGGCGCACCATAAAAGCGGGTCTCCCGCCTTTTTGGAGGTATTCATGCAGAATATCAGGTGTGTTGGCAAATAAATTGGGCCTGAGAAATTCAGAGACATGAGACTGGATCCATTCCTTAGAAAATTCCAGGAGTTCGTCTTTGGTGTTTTTCCAGGTGAAATAGGTGTAGGATTGGGAAAATCCGCATTTGGCCAGATATGTGAGCTTGGGGGGTCTGGTGAAAGATTCTGAGAGGAATAGGGTGTCTGGATGTTGTTTTTTGATTTCGCGGATGAGCCAGGCCCAGAACCTATATGGCTTTGTGTGCGGGTTGTCTACACGGAAAATTTTAACCCCGTTTTTGATCCAGAAAAGAAAAATGTCTTTCATTTCTTCCCAGAGACTTTGCCAGTGTTCACAGGAGAAGTGCAGCGGATAGATGTCTTGATATTTTTTGGGAGGATTTTCTGCGTATTGGATGGTGCCGTCAGGCCGATGGAAAAACCATTCAGGATGTTCCGTGACATACGGATGGTCCGGCGAGCATTGCAGGGCAATGTCCAGGGCAATGTCCAGATTGTGTTTTTGCGCTTGTTTGACAAAATGTTGGAAATCTTCAAGTGTGCCCAAATCCGGATGAATGGATTTGTGTCCGCCTTCTTCAGATCCAATGCCCCAGGGACTGCCTGGATCGCCGGGT
>JANQER010000321.1 GCA_028278255.1 Elusimicrobiota bacterium
CTCATACCGCCAGAAAACAGTAGCAAACAAAACCGCAGTCAAGAATTCAACAAGCGGATAGCGCAAAGAAACTCGACTTTGACAATGAGCACACCTTCCTCTCAATACCAAATAACTGATTAAAGGAATATTCTGATACCATGAGATCTGTGTTTGACAATTCGGACAGTAAGATCTAGGATGAACAACAGATTGTTCGAGAGGAAGCCTAAAAATACACACATTGGCAAAACTGCCTAAAATCAACCCTAAAAGAATCCAAAAAAACAAAAACATATAAAGTTTTCCTATTCTCATCCTAAACAAAACATAAATTTATTACAAATTTCCCTAACCTACTAAATTCTACTTTTGCAGGGGTGCTCAATAGTTGCTCCAAATTGTCCCTTTGTTATTTTCATGAATGCAATTTAATCCCAAATAACCTCCATCTGATATATTCAGGTCATCCACATAGGCCCAAATCCTAACGCCTTCATTTGATGATCCAATCAATGTTTTATTAACATAATTCTGCACCAATGAATTGGATTGATGGCCCGGATTGGTCCCATTTTTTGAAGGCGGTATCTGTATTTTTGGAAAAAAATCAATATACTTAGACATTCGAATACTATCAAGTACAGCTGGATACTTTCCCTCGTTGTCCATATAATAAAGGTCAATCGCGCTTCTGAATGTCCCTAGCGCGCCAATGGCCATAGATTCTTTAGAACGCAAAATCAATTCACCAAACTTAGGAATAACAATCGCTGATATCAATGAAATAACCGCAACCACAATCATTAATTCCATTAATGTAAGTCCTCGATTTCCTGAATGATTCGCGCAATTAAAATGATTCATCTGACCCATTAGACACCCCACCATCCTGCATACTCAATGATGACATAGAGAACCTGCAGAAACAGAGGAAAAAGATAGCTGATTTTTAACTAATCACTGTCATTTACGATCATATAATAAATCAGGAGAGGGATTAGTTAACCCCTCTCCTGATTGTTGAATGCAACAGAGTTTGTTACCAGGTGCTCCATGTTGATGTCTTGGTATCAGTATGCGAGCAGCTCACAGCCACATGCCCATCTGTTGACCCACTATAGAACCAGTTCCCGTTATCAACCACAGTAGAAGCAGTAACTGTTGCTACAGCGGCATGACTTCCCGGCCTAGGAATGGTTACTGTCGGCAAGTCTTTTAGATACCGAGACCCGTTACACAAGGCATTGGTGAGAAGCGTCGTTGCTGGGAAAACACCCTCTGTATCCGAATAATAGATACTGACGGCGCTTCTTACTGATCCCAGACTTCCTTTCACAGCGCTTTCCTTGGACTTGGTCACCAGATCAGCGAATTTGGGGATGGCAATAGCTGCCAGAATTCCAATGATTGCGACGACGATCATCAATTCGATGAGCGTGAACCCCTTCACTGATTTCGATATTAATTTTTTCATATATACTCACCTCCTTACTTGGTATAGAAACACCAAGAAATCATTATTATTTAACAGGTTAGCATTCTTACATAATCTATGTCAACAGGTAAAAAAACATATTTTACCTGCTGCCATTGTCTTAAATATTATATTGATTGCGTGTTTTATTTTTGGATGGGAAACAACAGTGGTAGGATACTAACTATGAATGATGACCTTCTATTTTCCGCACCACTTATGTTCTGTCATCCAAAAAACACAATCACTATTTACCTTCATTTCAGTTTAAGGCTATTCTCAATGATTTTCAAGGGGTTTGTGTATAATAATTTATCAACATCCAGTCTATATTACCCCCTCATCCTTCTTTCTTACTATTCTGACTAGTGCCCGCCTGCCAAACTACCCAACTCAAACATAGGGATGAACATAGCAATAACTATTCCTCCGATCACGACACCCATGAAAACGATCACAACAGGCTCAATCATAGAGGTAAGTCCTTTAATGGCCACTTCGACCTCCTGATCATAAAAATCTGCAATTTTTGACAACATGATATCCAGGTTTCCTGTTTCTTCCCCCACTGCTACCATTTGAACCACCATGGGGGGGAACACCCCTGACTTTTTCAGAGGTTCAGCAATGCGCTCTCCCTCTCGAATTGATTCTCGTGCATCCATAATGGCATTTTCAATCACCTTATTTCCCGAGGTTTGCGCCACCGTCTCCATAGCCTGGAGAATGGGGACACCGGATTTGACCAATGTGCCTAACGTCCGGGTGAATTTGGCCACAGAGACCTTTCTAAATAAAGGGCCAAAAAGAGGGGCTTGCAGGATTTTGGAATCTATCAACTGCTTTCCATTTTCAGTTTTATAGAACCGCTTGATCGCATAATAAAGAACCACAGGCGCTGCCATAAAAGCCCACCATTGTTCTTTTAATATCTCTGAAATGCTTATCACAATACGTGTGGGGAGAGGAAGCTCTGCCCCAAAACCAGCAAAAATTTCTTTAAAAGTCGGGATAACACCTACCAATAAAAAGATGGTCACAAGAGTCGCAATACTACAGACAACAGCTGGATACATCATCGCGCCTTTGACCTTGTGCTTGAGTTCTTCTGTGGCTTCCAAATAGGCAGAGAGACGTTCCAATATCGTGTCCAATATCCCACCCACTTCCCCGGCCTTAATCATAGACACATATAAATCTGAAAAAGCCTCAGGATGCTTTTTCATGGCATCCGCAATAGAAAGACCAGCTTCTATATCCTCTTTTACCTTGTTCACCACCTCCTTAAAAGGAGGGCTTTCTATCTGTTCTTGAAGGATATTGAGCCCAGAAACAAGAGCCACACCAGCGGAAACAAGCGTTGAAAGCTGCCGTGAAAATAACACAATATCTTTTGATTGAACTTTGGCACGTAGAGGGTTGTATTTCGCCAAAGAATCAAAAAGGCCGGGCTCGCTTTCAGAAATTTCTACAACAATAAGCCTTTGGGCGCGCAAGCGATCCATGGCTGTCTTTTGTTCAGGCGCTTCAAACAATCCTTCAGTGATAGCGCCTCCTGCCGAACGGGCTTAGTATGAAAATTGAGCCATTTTAATCGCCTCCTCATATAAACATATAAAAAATCTGCAACTCAGATATTACTTTATTTTTTTGTGTGTGATACACTCAAAAAGTATTTGAGCCAACCTGCGATGCCCCAAAGGGGTCTTCATGTCACTCAAAGACAGCTGATCCTCATCCTTCAGCAAAAGAAAATTGAGGCGGTTCCCCCGCCCTTCAATACGTGTTGCTGGAAAAGTCGTGAACAAGTACTGATAGTTAATCTCTTTTGAAAAATCTTCCAGTGCTTGATAGAGGGTCAGTACATCTTTCTCGTGGCCCTCATTTCTTTGTTGCAAATATCGATAATGCATCATGTTGATTAAATAACTTTTTGATAACAGAGGAGAAGAAAACAGGCTTGATTCTGTCAGTTTTTTCAGATGATAAGAATCAGGAAAACCATTTTCCTTCTTTTCACATAGCCACAACAAAACATGAGGCTTCAAATCTGAACCGAATTCCTTAAAGTATACCCATTGCTCCTCTGGTGAAAATCCCCATCGCCCTCCATTAATGACTTCATACCTGGTTTTTGCTGAAAAAGGCTGATCTTGCATCAAATAAGATTCCAAAACTTTTGCCACTGTCTTTTCAGCAGGAATTCCTTGCCCAAAAACAGAAGTCCCGCCCAAAAGGAAGATCCGGTAAACATCAGGCTCAGTAATCAATGAAATATCACGATCTCTTAACCCCCAGGGATTGCATTCATAAGAGACCCCATCATGTTCCCAAGAAGCGCCAGAAAGGAACTTGTAAGGGATAGTGTCAATTTTCTCAGGCCTCACCGGCGGCAGAAAAAAATCTTTTCCAAGAGTGGCACATGTCCATCGCGTGACAAATTCAGCTGTCACCAAAAACATGGCCAAAGAAAGAACCCCTATACTGAAAACCCAAAATAAAACCGACGCAAACCCAGCCCGTTCCGTTGGGAAGTCGTCCGTGATGGCATGACGTTCTTGAAACTCTCCCTTTTGTTCTGATTGATGCGCTTTGGGAAAAGCAGATCCAGGCGGCACAATTAAAGGGACTTCGGGTGAAGAAATGTTTCGTCCTGTGACAACAGAACCAGGCACGGGTTCTGCTGTATTCAGTTCGATTTCTGGTCCCATATTGGCAGATATATCAATTAGATTGTCCTCATTATTCGGAAGCGGTTTCTGCGGAGGCTTAACAAAAGGCGGTGTTGGAGCCGGAATTTTAGGCGAAACAGGCGGGGCCATAGGAGACCGAGGAGGAGGAGAGGAGGGCATTGTGACTATAGAAGGGGCGCCTGTCATGGGTGATTGAGGAGATGGAGGCGGTGAAATGGGTGTCGAAAACGTCCGCTGACCTCCCATCACCTGCTCAATCTGCCTTTTTAAATCATCAGGCCTGAATGGCTTATTAATAAACCCATAAACATTTTTTTCACCCCGAATGAGTTTAACCGTAGAATCATCATAATTTTTGGCTGTCATGGCAATAACAGGAATATTGCTGGTTTCAGGGTCTGTCTGAAGAGCCCGCGACACTTCATATCCCCCCACATCAGGCATCACAATATCTAATAGTATAATATGGGGTTTGTGCCATTTTGCTTTTTGCAAAGCCGATGTCCCATTATAACAAACCACTACCTCATATGTATCAGACAGCCAATCTTCAATTAAAGAAGCAATATTAGGCTCATCTTCAGCCACCAAAACTTTCTTTCTGTTGGTGATTCCAATATCCAGGATAGGATCGTGTGCTGGCATTTTTTAGGCACCTACATACTCATCGGCGAAGTAGATTTAGGCAATATGCGCTTCAAATCATCAACCTCTGTTGTGCTTTCAATGGCTGTTTGATAAGAAATCATTCCTTGCATATATAAATTTTGAAGACATTGATTCATGGTCTGCATCCCAGACTTAACACCCGTTTGTATGGCCAAATAAATCTGTTCTATTTTCTGCTCGCGAATCAGATTTCTGACAGCAGGTGTCACCAATAGGAATTCACTTGCCAAAACACGCCCGCTCCCTGACGAATGAGGAAGCAGCTGTTGTGACACAATGGCCTGCAATGTAAACGACAGCTGAGAACGAGCCTGTTCTTGACGATTCGGTGGAAACGAATCCAGAATACGGTTAACCGTGGAAGCGGCATCATTCGTATGCAAAGTGGAAAAAACAAGATGCCCTGTTTCAGCAATTGTCAAAGCCGCTGCAATAGTCTCTGCATCTCTCATCTCACCCACCAAAATAACATCCGGATCTTGACGCAGCACATATTTTAAAGCCGTGGCAAAAGTATTTGTATCATGACCAAGCTCCCGTTGATTCACAATACACTGCTTGTGAAAATGAAGATATTCAATGGGGTCCTCCACAGTAATAATATGCGATTGACGCGTCTCATTGATATTATCAATCATGGTTGCCAGAGTTGTGGACTTTCCAGAACCTGTGGGGCCTGTCACAAGGATAAGTCCCCGGGGGAGTTTCATCATTTCATGTATGGCCGGCGGCAAGCCAAGTTCGTCAAAAGACATAAAACGTGACGGCACTGACCGCAAAGCCGCGCCCACACTTCCCCTTTGCCTATACACATTCATGCGTATCCGGCCAAGCCCTTTAATCCCAAAAGAAACGTCCAATTCATTTTCCGATTCAAAACGCTGCTTCTGTGCATCACTTAATAAGGAATAAATAAGGCGCTGACAAAGATCAGATGATAATTTTTCAAGAGGGGTTTGAACAATCACACCATCAATCCTTAAAGTGGGTGGCGCGCCAGTTGTCAAATGAAGATCTGTCGCCTTCTTTTGAACCATAAGAACCAACAAATCATTCATGTTTATCATAATGTATCCTCACCCAAATGACCCGCAAATTCAAAATATTTTCTTTTTTTGAATTTGTTTTTTTGTTTCGAATTTCGGATTTCGAGTTTCGAATTCGCTTATCCTTAATCTTATGTCATTCTTAACACTTCTTCAAGGGTTGTTATACCTTTTAATGCATGATCCAAAGCGGCTTCACGCAGACTGGTCAGGGCACCCCCTTTTTCCCATGCCTTGCCAGCCAATTTATTCTCCTGAATAAGACGACGAATATCATCATCCATGACCAATAAACCAAAGACCGCTCCGTACCCCTGATAACCACTTCCGAGGCACTGCCCGCATCCTTTGCCGCGATAAAAGTCAACTGATTTATGCTGCTTTATTTTTTTTAAGTCTTGGCCATCAAACCCCATGGCCTTTATTTGAGAGAGGGGAAGTACGTAAGACTCCTTGCAGTTCGGACAAATCATTTTCAGCAAGCGTTGAGAAACAATGGCCGCCAAAGAAGACACAATATCAGACGGATAAACATCCATATGCACAAGCCTGGGGATGGCCTCTGATACATGGCCCACATCAAGCGAGGCAAAGACAAGGCACGCTTTTGCCGCACCCACCAATGCCTCGGCCATTTTGCTGTCACGCATTTCCCCTGCCATCATCACATCAGGATCTTGACGAAGAAGAGCATTCACGCCGGAAGCCATGGTCATTCCGACTTCTGAACGCACCTGCACTTGAGTAATACTGTCTAAAAATCTCTCTATAGGATTTTCAATTGTAACAATACAGCGATCCGAACGATTTAGATGAGAAAGAGTGGCGTAAAGCGTGGTGGTTTTTCCAGACCCTATCGGACCGGTCACGAGCACAAGCCCCTGAGGTCTCTCAATGATGTTTTTATAATCTTCCAAAACCTTTTCATCAAAACCCAGATGATCCAAATCCAAATAACTTTTCGATATATCCAAAAAATGAAGGACTATTTTTTCCCCGAAAGAGGCAGGCATCACAGAAACCCGGCATCCCATTTCACCTCTGCCTGTTTTTCTTTCAAAATGCCCATACTGCGGGATCAAACATTCACCCACATTCATCCGGGCCAAAGATTTGATATGTGCTATAAGGGGCGCATAATACTTGCCCAATAAATGCGGTTTTTCCTGAAGCTTGTCATGAATGCGAAAACGAATACGAACAGCATTGTCCACCGGCTCAATATGAACATCTGTTGCGCCTGCCAAATCCGCATTTTCCAAGAGAGCGTCCAACATATTAACAATCTGAGATTCCAATTCAATATTTTTCTTTTCGGTGACAATCTTTTTTTCTTCAGTTCCCTGCCCGACAGGACCTTGAGAAATCCCATAAGCTTTTGCATGTGCCATTGAGTGAGACACCTGTCCATAATATTTATCAATGGCCTCTTTAATCTCAGAATCCGATGCAATAACAATTTGAATTTCACAACCCGTCATTATTTTTAAATCATCAGTGGCAAAAACATTCAACGGATCAGCCATGGCCACTGTCAATATATTCTCCTTCTTGGCAAGCGGGATGAGAGTTTGATGCCTGGCCACTGACTCTGGAATAAAAGCAATCACATCCGGAGAAATATCGCCATATTGCGCGATCGACACATAAGAAACCCCTGATCTTTTCCCCAAAAAAGACAAAAGCACATCTTTGGAACAAAAGTTTAATTCAGCCAACACATCCCCCAATTTCCCGCCTTTTTCTTTTTGCACCTTAACAGCTTCATTCAATTGCTGTTGGGTGATAAGACCCACATCCACAAGAAGATCCCCCAGCTTCTTTTTCATAGAGTCATTGTTGCGGACAACCATCGTAGCTCCCTTATTTTTATTTTTGATTTGCGATTTTTGATTGAAAGATACTCAAAATTTGTCTACAGGGGACGGTCGCGACCGTCCCCTACAACTTTATTTTAAATCGTCAATCGGTAATCTAAAATTTACAATAGGCTCACCAATGCAGCTGCATCAACAATATCTTCATCCGTACAGCCCCGGGACACATCTGATATCGGTTTTGAGAGCCCCACAAGAAAAGGGCCAACAGCGCGAGCTCCCCCCAAATATTGCACAAGCTTATATGAAATATTTCCTGAATTTAAATCAGGAAATATCATCACATTGGCCTTTCCTGCGACCATACTATTTGTCAGACCTTTTTGCCTGGCAACACCTTCATTCAATGCCGCATCCCCCTGAATATCTCCCTCAACAGCTAATGTCGGGGCCTTTTGCCGAAAAGACGAGACAGCCTTTCGCACGGCTGAAACTGATTCGTCTTCCGCACTGTGCAAAGTGGAAAAAGAGAGAAAAGCCGTGCGAGACATTTCTCCTGTCAGCCGCTCAAACAAGTTGGCAGCATTGACACCTATTTCCGCCAATACCCGGGGAGAGGGATGCGGGCAAACCGCAGAATCAGCAAACAAAATACGACGACAAGATCCTCCTGCATGAGGGCATTCCATGAACATGGCGCCAAAAATAACTTTGGATTTTGACGCCAGCCCTAAGCAAGAAAATGCTGCGCGCACAGTATCAGATGTTGTCCGAACAGCACCGGCCACCATCCCATCAGCCCGTCCATTATTGAGCATCATCAAAGAAAAATAAAGGCTGTCCTTTAAATGCCCCTGCGCATCCTGAGGAGACAAACCCTTGAATTTTCTTTTTTCAAACAACTGATCTGCATAAGATATTTGTTGATCGTCCTGTGAAGGATCAACAATTTCCACAGAATCAATGGAAAAATCATATTGGCAGGACATTTTTCTAATAGAAGTCTCATCCCCCACCAAAACAGGACGGACAATCCCCTGCCTGCTTAAAAACGAGACAGCTGACAAGACACGTTCATCCGTTGACTCAGCAAACAATACACGGCGCTTCTTTTCAGACGCACGCTTTTTGAGATCAGGCCAAAACCCAGTGATTTCACGTGTTTTCTCACGATTTTTGTCAAGAATAACACGAGGGTGTGATGTTGTCAAGAGAATGCCTTTTTAACAAGTATACAATACTTACTCATGAATCTAAAAGCCAGACAGCTGCTTTTTTATCTTCTGCGAAAAAGCCCTAATTTCTTTCGGATTTTTGGGACAAGCGCAGAGGGGACAAATCTTTCAACTTGCCCGCCCAGCTTAAAAATTTCATTCAAAAGTGTTGAAGACAGATAAGTGTATTTTTCATCCGGCATAAGAAAAACCGTCTCAATACGAGGCTCCTGGTGGCGGTTCATTAAAGCCATTTTAAATTCATATTCAAAATCAGAAATAGCTCTCAACCCCCTGACAATAGCCGTGGCTCCTTTGTGAAGAGCATAATGAACCAATAATCCTGAAAACGAATCTATAGACACTTTCTTTTTCTGTATAGAAGGCCTTAAAACTGTTTTCAGCAAATCCTTACGTTCATCGATGGTGAAAAGATGGCTCTTTAAATAATTATTACTCACCGCGACCACCACATGATCAAACAGATGGGTAGCCCTCTGAATAATATCCAAATGGCCATTGGTCACTGGATCAAAGCTGCCTGGATAAATCACAATACGTTTTTTATTCTTCATTATAACAATTGTAAATAGTTAACACTCATAAGTAAATAGAATATTTTATCACATGTGAGAATTTTTGAGCAATAAATGACGATTGACCACTTTTCAATCAAAATATTGGTTCTCATAATGGAAAACTCGGTACTTAACATATTAAAATCAAAAATTCTTGTTATGCCACCTGCCCGAAAAACAAACGGTTGGCAAAACGTGATCGCAATGTGTCCCGAAAAATATGATTTTTAGGGTTGCCAAAACAGGGATCCTCTCTCATGACCAGGAAAGCTTTTTCGCGCGCCTTTTCGATAATGGCGACATCCTTCACAAGGTCCCCGGCTTTTAACAAAGGGGTGCCATGCTGTGCTTCGCCTAAAAATTCCCCCGGACCTCGCATTTTTAAATCTTCTTCTGCCAGTTGAAAACCATCAGATGTCTCGCACATCAAATTCAATCGCCTCACAGGATCAGGCGATTTGGAATGAGACACCAAAAAACACTCAGACAAATGTTTTCCTCTTCCCACACGACCACGCAATTGATGAAGCTGTGCCAGACCGAACCGATCCGCATTCATAATCACCATCACACAGGCATTGGGCACATCAATGCCAACTTCGATCACAGGCGTGGCAGCCAGAATCTTGATTTCCCCGCTGGCAAACCCAGCCATGGTCTTTTCTTTTTCTGCAGATTTTAACCGGCCATGAAGCAACCCGACTGACAGCCCGGGGAAGACAGAGGTCTTAAGCCTTTCCCATTCCTTAACAGCGGCACGCAGATTCAACTTGTCTGATTCATCCACCAAAGGGAAAACAATATAAGCCTGTTTTCCTGTATTCACAGCCTGATGAACAGACACCAAAGCTTCTTTTTCAGATGTCCAATGCGTCACAATCCCAGGCCGCCCAGGTGGGAGCTGCCGAATAACAGAGACATCCAAATCGCCGTAAAGCGTCAGAGAAAGAGTACGTGGGATAGGCGTAGCAGTCATAATCAACACATGAGGGGCTTGTGCTTTGCGCTGAAACAACGCTCTCTGACGCACTCCGAAACGGTGCTGCTCATCAACCACAACCAATCCCAAATTTTGAAAAAACACGTTCTCCTGTATCAAGGCATGCGTGCCAATAGCGATTTGCACTTTCCCTGTTTTCAGATCTTCTATTTTTTTAAATTTGTTTTTTTTTGACACATCGGATGTCAATAAAGACATTCTCACAGAAAGGCCTTTTAACATCTTTTCCAATGTTAAAAAATGCTGACCAGCCAAAATTTCCGTTGGCGCCATGAGAGCCGCTTGCTGTCCATTCTCCACAGCCAAAAGCATGGCAGCCAAAGCCACAACTGTCTTCCCTGACCCCACATCCCCCTGAAGAAGACGATTCATAGGTTTATTTTTCGCCATGTCTGAAAAAATTTCATTGATCACACGCTTCTGTGCTGTTGTGAAATCAAACCCAAGCGCCTGTCGGAATGGGGTCAAAAGACAGCGGGTCAAAGAACAAGGAACAGCCGGAGGACCTGACAACCGGCCTTGACGCACATGAGCCAATGCCAATTCTAAAAAGAAGAATTCTTCAAAAGACAACCGTTCATGCGCCTTTTGCACATCCTTCCATGAAGCAGGATAATGAATATGCCGAATAGCCCAGGACAAAGACGCCAAATTATTCTCACGGATGAAAAATTCCGGAAGAGACTCATAAACTCCGCCGTGATTCTTTTCAAGCACATCCCATATCAATTCTCTGAGCCATCTGGCGTCAATCCCCTCTGTCAAATCATACACAGGTACAATCCGGCCAATATGCTTAACAGATCTATCCCCTGGCTTTAAAACCTCGTATTCATCCACACGGATTTGGAGTTGGCGATAATTTCTTTCCACCCGTCCATGCACCAGGATTGAAGCGCCCTTGACCAATTGGCGCCGTAACCCTGTGAAAGGATCATACCGTGCGGAAGAATGCCTGAACCACACAGCCCAAATAGACCCGGTCGGATCTCCCAGCAAAGCCCTTCCCATGGATAAATTCCGCCCCACTGGGACCACATCAAAATCATGCACAACTCCGGTAAGCGATTGCACTGAACCTGAACAAGCCCGTACAATCGGCACTTGCTTGGTCCGATCCTGATGTTCACGCGGAAAATGATTTAACAAATCCCAAACTGTCTCAATCCCCAACTTCCGAAAACATTGGGCGCGACGGGGCCCCACGCCTTTTAAATATTGAATCGGTTTTTGCAGTGAATTCGCCATATTGAAAACCATTGCCAATCCGTCACTTATATGCTAAATTTGTTATTCCTAAAATCAATCATGCGCAACAAATAAAGGAGATATCTGATGTCCTATCGCTGTAATATTTGCGGAAAAGGCCCTGTGGCTGGAAAAAGCCTCAGCCATTCCCACAGGCCCACCAATCGCCGCTTTCTTCCCAATCTTCAACGGATAAAAGTAAAGTCAACTTCTGGCCCGAAACGCCAATACGTTTGCACCACTTGTATTCGTTCTGGCCGTGTTCAAAAAGCGCAATAAAGCAGAACCCCTCACCCGGGTAAAGGTGAGGCGTTCAGGGCAGAACGCTTGTTTTTTTTCTGTCTAGCATATCTTCGATTTTTTGTGCGATAAGAGTTTTCTCCACAGCCTGCCGATGCCTATCCAATTCTTTGAAAACGTCTTCGCGGGACACTTGTCCAGAGCGAACCAAATAGCGCATTTGAAGCAAATTATACGGCCACAAGTATCGGTATTCATGTTCCTGTATAAAGCTTTTGTTTTCTGCCTTCCTCTTCATAAAAACCAAACCAAAATCATCCCAATAGACCATGGCCCAATCACTTCTGGGGAACATCAGGTTGAAAAGATATAATGGATAAGGCGACTTTTTGCCTGATGAAACAAATGAAAAAGGCATATCTTCCAACATATAGTATCTCAAAACAGCCAAATCAATTTGATTCTTCTCAAAAAATTTTTTCCATACGTTTACTGAATATGTTTCCATGGCCTGTTTAAAAAGCTGATTTTGTTCTTTCAAAAGAGGTAAAAACAAATAACGACCATCACAAAATATTTTTTTATCAGGACCCAACGCCCAGGAGATAAATCCGCCGTCATCATAAACATTAAACATTTTCCCCTTCACATGATATGTCTTCACAAAATCACAAGCCCCTGAAGGAACACGCGAAAAGCCCATATACCCTGTGGCCACGGGGGACACCAAACATCTCGACTGTATGGCCACATAACAAAAAAGAAAAAACCAACCCACAAGACGCATTGTCTCGGCCTGGAAAAACCGATATCGCTTCCCGGCAAAAAAAGAACTCAAAAAATCAGACAAGGCAGGAAGCGCGACAAAGGCAAACACAGCCATATTGCGAGAAGATATCCAGCCCCAAACCAAAAACGGCAATATAAGCGGTAGCCACAACTTGGCCTTCCTCTTATCCCCTCTCAAATAATGCCACAACAAAACAAACCCCATCACCAGACACAGCCCAAGGAAAGCTGGATATTCCATTATACCCGGCCCCCTCCATTCATTAATGACCGCACCCATCTCACGCACTTTTAAAAACAATTCAACCATTAGAACAAAGAGTTTATAGCCATATGGATTCACAAAAACAGCAGCCAGCATCAACACCAGTGTTTGATCCAGCATGCGAATATATCCTTTTTCTTCATGAGCCCATCGCGCCCCCACCATCAAAAGAAAATTAACACCCAATCCATAAACAAATCCTCCATGAATATTACACCACAAGATCATCAAGGCGGACAAGACCCAAGGTGTTAATACCCGCCATACCCCAACACCGTCTTTCCCTTTTAAAAAAAAACAGACAAAGAGGGGAAGAAAAACAAGAGTCAACAATTCAATCCGTTCAAACAAACGGGGACTCACAACAAAAAAGCCAACCCACACAAGCAACAAAAAAACAAAACTTCTTTTGTTTTCCCATCTAAGACTCATACCCAACAGACAAATAGAAGTCAAAGACAAAATCATTTTTAGCCAAAAAATACCGGTCATTCCGAAGACAGAAAACACACCATAAAAAAATATTTGTCCCAACCATTCAAAATTAATCCATTCAGCGCCATACAGGGTGTGGGAAAAAATTTCCGTCTTCAATATGGACAGACTTCTCACCATTTCTCGTCCGGCCGCCAAATGCCACCACAAATCCAAATCAAAGACCCAGCCGCTCAATTTCTGCACAAAAACAAGAAAGGTCAGCCCCCAGGCCAACAAAGGCAATGCCAGAAGAATTGTTTTTTTTGTTTTTTCCAGGCGCTCAGTCATTGGGTTTTATTGTCTCAAACTGAATCATTTTATGATAAGGGAAAAAAAAGGCAGGAATTCCACGGAGAGCCTTCAAACGAAAAAACGCCTTCCAATCATTTATTAATTTTCCGGGAAGAACCTCAGACTTATGCCACTGATGCAGCATATTATCAGACATGCGATATTGGCCGGCCACCCATTTTTTAAGCCTCAAAAACAGAATGGCTTTTTTTGAAAAATTGATTAACCTTTCATTCGGCACGGTCACAATAATTTGCGCCTGAGGCTTTGATACTCTATAAATTTCTTTCATCACCTGGCCGGGATCCAAGACATGCTCCAAAAGCTCTGAACAAACCACATGATCAAAAAAATTGTCCGGAAAAGGAAGAGATTCCGCCTCCGCCCTCACAACCAGAAAATTCTTTTGTCCTCTCACACGTCCATGGCTCAATTGAATCAACTGTTCAGACAGATCACATCCCACCACCACATTCCCTTCCAGCTTTTGCAACAAATTTCCAGCTCCACACCCAAGATCAAGGACCCTCCCGTCCACTCTTCCCAAAGCTTTTTTCGTTTCATTTAAGCGAAGCATTTCCATCCATCGAATCAAAAAAAATGTCTTTGTGATAAAAGCATCCGGATCATAAAGCACTGCCATGCGTTCATTCCAGATTTTATGTTCAGATTGTTTCATTGGTCTCCAAATTCAGCTTTAATCCTTGATGTGCATTCCCATGTACACATACAAAATCATGAGAATCTTAATAATAAATTTATGAACCAAAAGGGTTTATGGGTTTTTTGGGAAAAGACACCGGACTCGAACTTGACCGTTTCGGCGCCACCCCTTCAGGCAAGGGGAGGATAATAGAAATAAAGTAGTTATACACCTTTTCTCTTTGAACACGATAGGCACGCATGGCAAAATCCACTTTATGACTGCGCGAGGAAGCCACTGTAAAACCAGCTGTATAAATTGTTTTATCCACATCATTCAGGTCTTCCCCATAGGCACCGCTCCTCACTTGGAGCCAAGGCAGAACGGTCATTTCCATCCCCAGGTGAAGGAAATCCGGCTTTGGCATCCCATTGCGGTAGTATCTCTTTTCATAGTCTGTCACAATGCCAAAAACCGGCACAGGATATAAAGACGCGCCAGCACGCATGACCACCGGCAATTGATCGGGCCTGTATTCGTTCCAATAAATAATGCCAGGGATATTAAAAAAAACCAAGCCAAACGAAGTCAGGTCTTTTTTCACCAGGAATCCCATATCGAGAGAGAACCCATTACCATCAGCCATATCAAAAACCGGCGGTTGTCCAGAAGCCGCTACGGCATACCCCCTGCGTCCATAAAGATAAGACAAATTTATCCCGACGACGGATCCTCTATCCCCTTCGGAACTTGAGCTAAAACCAAACTGGCTGATAGACAGATTGTTTTGAATAAAATTATTGTCCGGATCAGACGCATCTGTTATTTCCTTATTCTTAAAATCCGCCAAAGGCCTATAAAAAAAAGCGCCATTGGGCGCGGCAAATCCCAGATAAGTTAATTTGCGTCCACCGAGAGGCATGCCCTTCAGAATAATTTCCTCTTCAATCTGGCTGTGCCTGGCCACATCAAAATCTGCTGAAAAAAGGGATTCTGTTAAATCAGTCAGACACGCTGGATTCCAAACAGGGGACTCAGGCATCCCGGAAACAGCTGCCCCTGTTTC
>JANQER010000242.1 GCA_028278255.1 Elusimicrobiota bacterium
GGGGTGAATGGGAGGGTTGGAGGTATACAGAGGAAGACGTTTCTGATATTTATTTTGAAAAAAAATTCAGCATCAACAGCGATCCTGATGATAAAGAATCTATTATGTTTTCTTTTTCACGGGGTTGGGACGAATGGGATTTGTTCTCGAATTTTGAAGATGTGACTGTATACAAACCTTTTTGTGCATGGTCTGCCATAACCGGTGAATTGAAGGTGGATGGAGAAACAATCTGCACAACTGATTTTAACCCTGTGCAGGATGTGAGATGGGACGAAGAAATAAAGGAAATGATTTTTGACATCAGCCCTGAAGCACCAGTCAACTGGCCTAAAAACAATGAAATCAGAGTTGAAAGCCCCGGCCAAACCATCACAGCTGTCCTCCGCCCAGGCCTCAAACAACAATCCAAAGACCCATCTTCTCCTGTTATTTTGCAAACAGTTGGTCAGTTGATTGACCACATAGTAAAGAATGAATTACGTTATCAGGACACAAATCTGATAGCATTTAATCGTGATTTTGCCCTTAATATTAGCCGGACAGAAGGAGAAAAGATTAAAGAAATTACCATTAAAACGATCAGTGTTGAAAAAAAGATTTCTTTCTCTATGCTTCCCATAGCTATTGTCCCTTTGAAATCCAGCGATGAATTTGTGGTTATTGTTGAAAATGCGGTAGATTTAAGATATCAATATAGCGATTTTTCCAACTATATTAATTTCATTACTGAATCAGAAGCCATTGCCCGATTGGGCGGATTGAGAAATGGCTCTTTTACAGTCATAGAAGGCATGGCCGCGGTTTTATACAACAGCGGTTTGACTCGTTTTTTTCATAATCCCGGCAATAGCTTCAGACTTCAATCTGATGGTAAATTTTATAATGACAGGAGCTTCTTGTGTAATATTAATATAAATAGAGATGAATCCTCATGGAATATGGAGCTCAGAAAAGACAGAGGTTCAATGTACAATCACTTCGCAGACTGGCGGCAAGATGGAAAGTTGAGTGTTGGTAAATATGGAGATAAGCTTGAAGCAGAGGCCATTGAGAACCCATTAGTCAATTATAGGTATGCAGATGATGGCGACAAAACCAGAATCATTCTGATTTTAAAGGACGAGGTATGTCAGGTGTTGAGAAATAAGGGCTTTGAGCCATTTGTAACAGAAGAAATGTTTAATCATGTTGTTATTGACATTGAAAGCGAATCAGAATACCTTGCCCATCAGGGACAAGTTGATGAGCCGAATGATGATCAGTCTTCTACAACAGACTATGCTATTCAAGAGGGAGAACCTGATTTTATCCTGGCGGATTTGACTGCCAAGCTGGGGATGTTTTATGAGGACAAAGAGTATTGTGAGGGGATTTGTGATCTGCTTCAAAAGCATATTGAATCCCTTGAAGTCATCCCTGAATCCAAACAGAAATTGATAAAGGATTCTCAGAAGTTAATTGGCTTCTTAGAAAAAAACCAGCCCGACATTGCCCAACGCCTGACCAATATCATCAACGGACTCAAAACCCAAACCCCTCCGCCCCCCACAGCCTCTCTCCCCCAAACCCTTTTGCAGGTCATTAAGTGGTTGTCCCAAAGCTCTTTCCAAAAACTGTCAACCCTCATCAATCTACCCCAAAAACCCAAAGCAGATGACCAAAACAAGAAAAAACTCGAAACCGCCGAGGATTTAAAGAGATGGATGTCTGAAGATATAGGCCTTGAAGGAACTTCCATAGGTTTAAATGGAAATATGGATGTGGAAATTGTTTGGGGTGAAGATTCTCCTAGTGAAGCCAATTTGAATCCTCGTTTATCAGGCATGGAAAACTTAACAACACTGATTGGGAATTTGAGGGCCAATAATTATCGAAATAAGGAGAAATTGTTAAATATTTTCATGCAAAAGCTCCTGGAACAAGACCCATTAAAAGCATTTTTGTACATAGGGTTGAATGTGGAGGTAATAACATTTAAGGAAATAGACACAATTCATGCAGACATTAAGAATATGTGTATTTCGGAACTTACTATTCCTCCTGGGATGAAGGATGATCAAATTCTTCTTCTTCTTCAGCGTGTGTTGAGTCTTGTTCAAGTAAGAGGTTTGGGCCTATTAGACTATATTAAAGATATGTCTCCCCTTTTACAATTGTTTCAACAGCATCCGGAAAAAATAAGACCATGGGCAGAATTTTTAAGATTTTTTCATGACAATGACATGATTATGGATAGGGCGCATACTGCCTATAAGGATTTGGGAAATGGCCATTGTGACTACGTGCCTGCTCAGCGGGGTTTTGAATACGGTAAGATGGTGTTTAATTACACAACGGAGCCGCATGAAATTCTTGAAGTTTTGTATAGAGAAAGAAGAAAGATCGGGATTGATACAATGCACGGTTTTCAAGATGCTGAGAATGAATTAGAGGCATTAAAGGCAATGTCACAGATGTCTGAGGAAACCATGTCCGAACCGGTTGTTGAAGATGAAATCCAGGAATTGGCAAAAAAAATCTCTGGTGAACAATATCTTTCAACACAAAATGAATTATTGCTGGGTTATATAGAGAAGGCATGTCCTCAGACAGAGGCGGATAAATTTAATGAGTTTATTAAAAACAGAACAGCGCCTGTGTTAACAAGTGTCAGAGAAATTAAGGAATATTTAATCACTCAAAATTCCAGAGACGCTAAAAAAGGTGATGAAACCGAAGAAGTATTTGAAAACAGGGTTGAGGAAAGAACACAATTTATTAACAAACTGGAAACGCTCTATGAAGAACTCTTAACTCTGACAGTGAATGGTCTGAAAGAAGGGAAAGTCTCTTTACAAGAATTTTTTAAACCTTTTGAGACAGCTGAGGAAGGATTAGGTGGCAATGACCGGTATTATTTTGATATGCGTGATATAAAAGATCCTCAGTCTACGCCATCAAAATCCGATGTCATTGTGGTTTCTGCTAGACCCGATGTAGCTCTATTTAACCAGTTGTTCCTTTTTAAAGAGCTGTTTCATGAATATCATTCTAAAGGGAAAGTATTGGACATTAATATTGCTCCTGAAGTTGATGCATTGATTGCCAGATCCCATGAGCGTGAAAATATAGAGGAGTGGTTGAAGGGTGCGTTCGTGTTCGTTACAGAAATTGAATATAAGCCTAATGAAACAAGCTCTCCCAATGGGTATAAAATAATCTTAGATAAGGATTTAAGTGCATTTGGGCAATTAAATCAATTTAGAAAGTCCATAGTAAATAATAAGAATAGAAGCCAGCATGTTGATATGGTTGTTGAAAAGCTCATAGAAATAGATCCTGTGAGAGCATTTTTTCTTTTTGCCTGTGGCGTGCCAATAACAGAAGAAGAGGGAGAAGTCTCTGTTCAATTCAGTGATGATGACTCATTGGAATCTATTAATGTTCCGTTGCCGATGAAGGATAAACCTGTTGAAGTGATGACATTGATTAAAGAGCAGATTGTTAAAACTGGTAATGACGACGCAAAAAAAATTGTTCCTCTTATAGAGTATTTGTGTGAAAATCCAAATGCAATCCCAAATTGGGCGGATATGCTGTGTTTTTGCTATGAAACAATGGGCATGTCAAGAACTGAAACAGAATTTGTTGTAGAAGAGGATCGTCTTCAATTAAAGAATGGGACTGCAATATGGTCATTTCAAAAGAACAAAGAGCCTTTAAAAATTACTGATTTGCGAGTTTTTTTGCGTCAGTTTTGCCCTGCTCATCAAGCGATTATTCAAAGTCGACTTGGTTACATGCAGCAAAAACGATATCCTCCTGTTGTTCCAAAAACCCCGCCACCTCCCACAACCTTAAACCTGGACCAATGGCTCTCAGAAATCACCCAAGAAGCCGCTCAATACGGCGCAGCCTTTGTTGACGCCATCACAGCGGTGTTTGAGGAGTTAGGCGCTGATGATATCAATGTGTTTTTGAATAAACCTCTTACTTCCTATTCTTCCGGGAGGCGCTTATTGGATGCAGCAATGCCTTTCTTTCTGCTGCCCAAAACTCTTCAAACCATGGGAGGTGTTTTAGAGACTTATCTGCGCGACCAATGGCAGGATTTGATGAATGAGTCTCTTTTGCCAAATTCTATTTCTGTGATAGACAAGGATGGCCAGGCTGCCGAGCTGGTTGAAATATATGATGCAGGCTCACTCCCTGATGGCCGAATGTGGGTACAAGGCGAATTGACAGGAAAAGGAAAAAGAGTCCTGTTATATAATGAGGTGGAAAAAAGACTGGAAGAGATGGTTGTGTTTGATAGCGATAATGAGCCTCATTCATTGAATCGTATATCTTATTCCGGTGATCTGCCAAATGGCAGTTTTTGGGTGCAGGGGTTGTTGGATGATGATAGAGAGAAGAGGAACAAGAAAATTCTTTTTTATGATAAGGAAAATAAAAAATTCAAAACAATTCCTGTCTATGCTGATAGTGATTATCATGATCTACAGAGGATCTATCATATTGGCGCTTTGCAGGAAGATGGATCGTTTTGGATGCGTGGTCAAGTAGAGAATAATGCCAACAAAGAATTCTTTGTTAATCAGGATGATGAATTAACAACTATTTCAGATAGTGAAGCAGCGAATCTGGTTGGGGACAAATTAAGTCAGGTTCTGCTTCAGAACGGAGGCCGGGTCTATCGGTTGTCACGTGATGGTATGTGGCTGCTTTATGAAGATAATGGTCATCTCATGTTTTACAATGAGAAAACCGGTAATCAGGAAGAAGTAGCTCTTAATGTAAATGGGAATGTGTCTCAAAATTTGTTGTCTGTACAGCAGGTTCATGCTTTGAAAAATGGCGTTTTCTTGATGCGAGGCAAAGTGGGGGATGAATATAACTGGCATGAGTGTATGTTGTTTTATGATGACGCGAAAAATAAGTTGAAAGAAGTGTTTGTGTTTAAAGAAGGAAACAAGGTTGATCTTATAATAAAGACGATTCATCGTGATGGTGTTTTTCCTAACGGTACACAATGGATGGAGTGTGATTTTGAGGGACAGAACCAAGGAATTCTTTTTTTTGATAAAGAGAATAAAGAATTAGAGGTGGTCCGAGATCAAGCCAATAGAGGAATAGCATATAAAGGTGGTGCTCTTCCTGATGGTCAGTTATGGATGTGGATAAATAGTGAAATTGTGTTATATGACGAACATCAAAAAAATCTGACAAGTCAGACTGTATTCAATAAAGTGAAAGATGCAGGCAGTATGCCGGATGGCAGATTATGTGTGCTGGCAGATGATGGAGAATTCTTATTGTATGATAAAGAAAAAGAATTCTTTATAAGTATTCAGTTGATAAATGCCAATGATCAGAAGGTTTCTTATACCGGGTTAAATCAATTATATTTTTCAAATGACAAGTTATGGCTGTTGAAAGGTGAGTTAAAAGGGCAAGAAGTCTTGTTAATCTATGACGATGATGAAAATGCATTGCGTGTGTATGACGGGATTGATCTCCATACAGGTACAGAAGAAGATATTGCCCAGGAAGTTCATAATGGCTTATTCATCATCGGACGAGAAAGAAAAGAAGGTGAAACCAAAGATAAAGACAGCCTGTTTTTCTTGCCGTCTGGAAATGAATCATTTGATGTGTATGGCCAAATCCCCGCAGAACTGGCTCAAAAATTTCCTGACGAGCACAGAGAATCAATCCAAACCGCAGCAGAGAATGTGTTTAAACAAACCCCGGCAGAACAAGTTCAAGACATGTTAAAAGCTGCGCTCCCAACACTCCCCAACGGCATTGAGTTTTTAACAGCTCTAGCCCAAACCTTTCAACCTTCTCAGGATCAGAAAGATCCTGAGAAAGTGCAAGAACACGAACCTGTTGCAGCAGTTACGAAAACCCAATTACTCATTAATATGGCAGCAGGGCTGCACAATGGGGATTTAAAACCAGCGGAATATGAGTTTGTGCGGGAAATATCAAAAGATTTGGATGAATCCAATCTCCAGAAAGGGATGCTGCTTGTCCATAAAACAGACCCAGTGATTTTGGAGTTTGTTGAATTAACTGGTCGTGATTTGAAGGCAAAAAATATTGGTAATGAAGAAGTTGATGCCTATCCTGAAAGTACTTTACAAGATTATCTTGTGTTTTCATCAGCCGAAGAATGGGCCAAGTGGGAATTTTTAGTGGAGTTTGAGAAGAGCAAAATAATAGATCAAGATCAATCAAAGTCTGTTTTTGGTTCGTTGGATGATTTTGATAAAAATGTGCCTGTGGCTAATCAATTAGAGCTTGGAGATATTGTTCTATATGCACATCCTGAAGAGGAAGTGCTATTGTTTTGTGTTGGAGATCGTTTACGGAATGGGGATGCCTTTAGGGGTGTACCCTTAGCGGGAGGTGAGCCTTCAGGATTCAATGATGAATATAGAGGAGTTTTGAAAAAAATTTGTTCCAAACAAGAATGGGAATCTGTGCAAGAGGCAGTGAAAGAGAAATTAGATCTGCTGCGGGCCAAGATATTGAAGGATTTAGCAGCAGGGAAAAGTAATGGTATTTTGGATAAGAACAATGAGATTGAAGAACTTTTTGACCAGTGTAGACAAGTGGATGAGTCATACATAGGCATGCTTGGTGTTGGAGATATTTTAATCTATAAAAATGAGGAAGAGAAAAAATATATTCTAGCTATTGTTACAAGGGAACCAATGCGTGCGCACGTAAGAGCTTCAAACTTTTGCGCAAGCGGGGGTGAGACGTATAAAGTCTCTGCAGATGAAGTGTCTTTTTTTGCTAGAGCAGAGGAATGGAAGGAGGTGCAACAGGCAGTGACAGAATCGCAGAAAGGTCAGCAAGCATCTAAAGTCGGCCAGGTGATGTATTCAATGTTTTGGCTGCTGGCAGGCGGGGGGAGTGTGTTGTGGATGTGGGTGGCGCAGGATTTTACGAATCCAATGGCTTGGATATTGGCAGGTGTTTCTGTCTTGTTTTTTGTACCATCAGTTGTTTGGGCCATTATTTTTCCGCAGGGGGACATAGCAGAAACAGGCCCTTTACAGGAAGGACTGAGCCCTGCGCTTATCCAGACTGTTTATGGGAATGGATTTTTACAGTTGGTGAATAACAGCCAGTTTTGGGCAGCAGCAGGCGTGATGGCTGAGGAAAGGTATCATATGTGGTCAACAAACATGTTCCCGTTTATAAGCAGCAGCAAATTATGGGCTTTGCCTTTTCAAATACTCGACGAATTTTTTGCCAAAACTTTTGCCATTGTCACAGCGCTTTTTGTAAAAGACAAAAAAATAAAAGCGTACACAGAAGCAGTTTCATCCATTTTTAATGGCCGGATGTTATGGGATTCTCCTTTTTCCGGTTCAATGGGGGATGAAAGGGAGGGATCATCGGGAGAAGACGCGGATATAGGGGTGACATTGGAGCAACTCATGCCAGGCGCCCCAAAACTTGGGGTGGAGGGGATTGACGGCACTGGATTGGCTTTTATACGGAATTTGGCTGAGCAGTCAGATGAATTTAAGGCGCGGGTTTTTGAAAAGGCATTGACGCCCCGCACCCCCAGCATAACAGACGCTGTTTTGAGACTGCAGAATATTGTCTCTGAACAAAAAACCAGTTCCCTTGAAAAAACCCCAGTCCTCATGTCCGTTGTCACCCCACAAAACAGATTACATATAGGGGACGCTGGCAATTATGCAACTATATCTGATAACTCCCATGTTAAACTGGTTTTGGTCCCAACTGACGATAGGGTGAGAGAGCAGCTGGTGCATTTATACAAAACCCATCCTCATGTGACTGTTTTTGATACAGTGCCTGTTCAGAACAGCAGATTGGATATCCCATTATTAGATACCCAATTCACCCAATGGCAGACTCAGTTCAATACCCCTATTCAATTAACCTTCTCCGCCCCCGGTGATATCATGCACCAAAGCATGCTGAATTTAGTGCCCGCTGACAGCCCGTTCCGCCGGGCTTTGGCAGTTTACCTGAATCTTCTTGTCCAAAATATGCCCATCACACACATAGACCTCAAACACATCCTGGACTTAGCCCTCCTGGCTGCCAAACACGCTTAAGACGAAAATAACCAAATTCCAAGGAACAACAACCAAATAATAACCAATAACCAAGATACAATAATCAAACAAGAACCTGCATACTGGGGTCAACTAAATTCTATAGGGGTCAGACCCCAACTAATTCAACTAAATTCTTCGATAATTTCATTTTTTGTGCTGTCCCCTGTTTTCAAGCAGCTGAAAAACTCCAAAATCGTCTTTGGAATAAAGCGCTCGCGCTTTGGCAATGAGAATCATGGCGAAGTCGGCATAAATTCGCCAATCTCTTTTTTCGTTGGCATCG
>JANQER010000307.1 GCA_028278255.1 Elusimicrobiota bacterium
ATGAGCTGGGCCATATAGTGCCATTCATCTCTCTCCGCAAAAAACAAGGCAAAACCCTGCCTTCACGAAACATTAAACTCAGGAAACCATCTTTAAAAGGCTTTGCCGTGGGCTTAGCAGATCTGGGCAATGCGTTTAATCAAAAAATCTTATTGTCCGGACCTCTTGCCACTGTTGCATCCTTAGTCGCCATAATCGCCGTCTCATTGGCTACGAACAACTCTCTTATTCTGCCTTTTGCTATTGCTTTTATCCCAATTTCACTGGCTATTTTAATACGAAGCTATACCAGCTCTAAAGGCGATCTTCGCCGGTTTTTCTCAAAAAAATCCATCACCCCTGATGCTGACGGACTGGTTTCCTATTTCATCCCTTTCGGGAAAGGACCTTCTCCTCAAAAAACCCCTCTTCGCATCCTATTGGCAGACGACAAAAAAATAGTGAGTGTCTTTCTCGTAAAAAAATTAGAGACTTTCCTCGGTTTTGAATGTAATATCACTTATGTTCCAAGCGGGGAAGAAGCAATTAAAACCTTGAGAGAAAAAGTGCATGAAGGAGAACCTTTTCATGTCGCTCTCCTTGACAACACAATGGGGGGCATAACCGGCACTGAAACAGCCCGCCAAATCAGAAGCGAACTTCACGATGCCATACCTATTATTATTAATTCAGGCAACGGTATACCGGCAATAGTTGATGACTTAACAACGAAATTCCCAGGCATTACCGAGCAGCAAGACTTGTTTGTCCGTCACAATATTAAAATTTTCAGCAAAGTCAACGATATGCAGTTACTAATTGAAGAATTAAAAAAAATAAATAAAAAATTGCAGGAATTAGAACAAAAAGCACAAACCATTGTTGAAACCATTTGCGGTGATGAAGTTTCAAGAGCTGTTGCCCTGTTTCATGACATTTCCCCTGAAGAACAAAGCTCACTTTTGTCTATTATCAATGACAAATTTAAAACAATTGAACAAAAAGTTCCGAAGGGCGCCCAATATCTTCCACTGTATGCTGAATTTAAAAAACAAGTCGCACCGGCTGATTCTACCGAAGAATTTCGATCTGACCCCATTTCAGCCGCTGAAATTGTTTCTGCGCTGTCTAGCAGCATAGACAGCAATGGAAATGCTAAATATTTTTTCCAATTTGAAAAAAATGAAAAAATCACAATCAAACTGGAAGATTCCATCAAACTGCGTTCTCTCTCCTTGACCATTACAGTAAATGGCTCTGAATTGTGCTCATTAAATGCCAGCGTAGACACAAATAGTCCATCGATAACAAACATAAAAGCTCTTCAAATCATTCAAGACAAACAATACGACCAGTATAGAAATCGATATTTTGAAGAAACACTTTTTGCCGTTGCCCTGCATCTGCTGAACCAAAAAGATATCAACAACAAAGAAAGAGTAACCATCGCAACGCGTAATATTTTACCCGGCACACAATCCTTGCTGAGACAATATACACTTAAAAAAATTAGTGAATATCAGTATACTCTGGATTTGACAGATACTAAAAATTTAAGAAACCCCAGCATACGCCCGCACCCGCGAAAAGATCTTGATGTTTTTGGCGCATATGTGCAGGCTGTAGAACAAAATCATGAATCACTCCGATCTCCTATGGCTTTTGCCAAGGAAACCCTGACTGAATATCTTAATCAAGATCCTGCTGATGACCTGCTCAACATAGCTGTGGCAGTGGGTTTGTTTATGATGCAGGAAGATATTGATCAAATCACTCCAAAAGCGCCGCTCACTTTTTCACAAGCCCTTGGACTCACAAAAGGCATTGGCGTGGCCTTAAAGTGTCAAGATAGTGATGCTTTGATGGATTACCCATTCATCATCAAGCAAGTAAAAGAAACCACTGCCTTTTGGGACAAATATATAAGAATTAATGATATCAATGAAGATATCAATTATCAGGATCTGGATATTCCAACACTTGAACAATTTGCTCAAGGAACAGGAATCCCTGAACACGCTTTGGCTATAACATACCAAATTAAATCCCCGGGCTCACCCTATCAAACCCTTCAAGATCAGTATGAAAAAACAATGGGATGGTTCAAGCAAACCATAGAATTTCGCCGCATACATGCGGATAACCTATTATCAAATCCGGATTTGCCGGATACCGACCAACGCACAGATGCTGCCGGTGAATTCGCAGCCGGTTACGGCAGAATAAAGTGCCGGCAGCTTCATGGTGTTCCTCAACTTTCTGTCATCGGTGCATATGTTTATATGATACATGGGACCAACACAGCACAAAAAATGCTGGATGAGTTAGAGTTTTTGCCAACAGACTTTCTTGTCTATATGATCATGGAAGCCATTGACAGCCATTTGCAGGGAGGAACCTTTCAACAGTCGAAAAATTTAGCGCCTGAGCCCCCGCTGCCGACAGAAAGACCCTACCGTGTGCTTCTGGTAGATGATGATATGTCAGTATTAAGAGCCAGCAAAAGAGCCCTCAATGGTTTCTTATCCGAAAATAAAGAATTTGGAAGATTCAAAATACTCACAGCACACAATGGGGAAGAAGCCTATGACATTATAGAACAAGATGATGAAGCCTTTGATCTTATTATCACGGATCAAACCATGCTGCCAGAGATGTCCGGCTTGCAATTGATCGAAAAAATAAGAGAAAATAATAACACCAATATTTCAAATATCCCAATAATATTGAACTCAACGGAAGAAGACATTAAAAAAGACATAGATACAAATGATAATTTAACTTTTTTTGTTGTCAAACCATTCGCCCCGGGACAACATGGCATTCTTAATGAACTTATGAGTTTAAAGAGGAAAAAAACCTTTCACCTCACCTGGAAGCAGCTGGGGTGGATGGCTGGGGTGGGGTTTGCTGTTTATCTGTTTGTGATGATAATGGCCGGGCCAACTCTTTTTTCTGAAACATACTTGACGGAAATGCCTTTGATCCAAACTTTTCTTGTGGCGCTGCCATTGGCCATAGGGATTCATGAGCTTGGGCATGTTGTTTTTTACACTTTGTATTGGCTTGGGTGGGGATTCATCTATTTAATATCCAAAACACCTGGAATGCCCTGGCAAATCAAACGTCCACCTAAATTCTTTTTGCTTCCTCTGTGGGCAGACAAAGACGGCATCATGGTCAAAACCGGAGATCTTTTCACTCCCGGGAACAAATTCACATCTTGGGGAGGCCTTGTGTTTAGTTTTGCGGCCGGCATTATTTTCCCCAATTTTGGACCAATAACAAGCATCATCCAAATCATGGTCCCTGTCTTCTCCCTCTTTGCTTTTATTGCCAGCCAAGACATCGAACACCTCAGAACAGGCAATTATAAAAAAGACAAAAAAGGCCGCATCCGCCATGGGTTTGGAGATGAGGATGACACTGATCCTGATGTGCGGGCATTTTTGGAATTGGTCAAGGAAATAGATAAAAATGATTTGGATCAAGATGAGCAGGCTTATTTTAAAGCCAAGAAAGCGGAAGAGACTCTTTATGGGGTTACTCATTCATCGGAATTGGCAGAGGCTTATAAACAGGGCATTGGTTATGGCAGAATAGCTGTGCATTTTGCAAAGGAGGCAATAGATAAAAGAACTCTCCTTTTTAATGAAAACAAAGATGAAATTGAATCACTGATTGCCTCTATGGGGAGAAAACATGAACCTTCCCCTGTGCAAATGGAAAAAGATAATCCTGATCAAATCAAACAAAAGCTGTCTCATTTAAAAAAAGACATTGAATATTTATTTGTATTTGCAGATCAGTATTTTAGTGCCATTAACTATGCAATAAGCCCGTCAGAAGAAGAAATAAAAAACGCCATAAAAACCACTGCCGCTTCTCTTTCTTCAGAAATGACCACTCAATCCGTTGAAGACCAAGCAGCTTTTATTGGAGAATTAACAGCCAAAAAAACACCGTTGACTGACACAGACAAAACTTTTACCAATGTGTTTAATGCTTTTTCCCAAACAAAAGAGACTATTGAAGAAGCAAATACATTGGCGGCCATGACACAAGGGATTCAAGAAAACATTGACATGGAACATCTCGCCCGTGACCGGGCAACCATCAGGCAAATCATTCCTGCTCATGCACAGCTAAGCAACAAACAGCAGGCACAACTTATTTTAGCAGCTCAGCAGAGTCGAACTCTGGCAAGAACGGGTCTTGATATTTATGATGATTTAACCAATCAAATATATTCCACCGTAGGCGTAAAAGAGGCTTATGGTTTAATGAATCGCAGCGACTCATATTCCATGTTAGAACTTTTGGAAATAATCAGAGCCAAAATCAAAGAGGACAATCAAAAAATTCAAACATTCGCTGAACGCATAGCATCCCCGCCCCCATTAAGTCAGGCGGAAAAAACAGTCATCAATTCTCTTCCTGCCCAAATCAAAAAACCAGTCATTGCTGCCGGGCGATATGCTATTGAACAAGCTAAATCCCAAGGCATTGAAGTTGACAATTTGACTGACAAATTATTCTTCTATGACATGGCCCTGACAATACTGGAAAAAGCCTCTCTAAACTATTCCCTTCTGCTTTTGAATCTTATTGACACTGATATTAAAAACATCGACATATTGTCCAAACAGTATGAAACCACTTATAAAGCGACAAATGATATTGCAACAGCTAAAGCATTTGCAGTGACACAGCTGACACAAACGATTGGCGGCCCATCTTTAGAATTCCATCAAGCCGCATCTATCAGCATGCAAATTGCCGGGAGTTGGGACAAAGACGAACCTCCTTCCCTAGAAGAGTTTTATAAAATAGTTCTTCTGGTCAGAGAACGCATTGCTGAAGAAATCCAATCCGCTTCGCACAAAACCATGAAGTCACAATACGAACAATTCGCTTCCTATTTATGGCAAATGCTGCATGAGCAGGATCAGCCTATTGATTCACCTCAAGAGATTAAGGAACTTGACCTGACTTCTTATTTAGAGGAAGCTAAATTTGAGAGCTTCTACTCGCTTTATTATTCTTTTGCCAAAAACGTGCTCATGGATCATTTGGAAACAGAAGAGGAACCCGATGAAGATCGTCTAAAATTAACAGTGGCTCTGGCCTTTTTCATACATGAACATATTTATGGAAGCAGCATGACAGACGGCATAGCAAAAGGAGAATTTGACACACGCCATGGCAATGCCCTTATGATGGCGGCCAATATTGTGGTTCATAAACAAAAGTCAGAGGAACTGCCAGCTCTGCTCAATGATCATGTCCAACAATTCCTTCAAGTCATTCCTGCGGATCACACAGAATACAAGAACATATTTGATTTGACAGGCCCTGAGGCTTTGGCGGAAAGTATCAGTAAACGTCTTGGACTCTCGTCTGTTTCCGCATTAGAAGTGGCCAGGGTTATAGGCATTGGGGTGCCGGACAATGTCAATGCCATCCAGGAAAATATTATTGATTGGCATAATTTTATAAATTTTTATTACCGCATTCTTGCGCACATATCATGCAACGATGAAATAATAAACAGACTGCAAGACAATCACGCGCCTCGGCATTTGGCTTCTCTTGTATTAATAGAACAAATTGTCAATAAAAAACAACCTGGCCCTTATCAAATAAGCAGCCAACTCCGCATTCATGAGGAAGATATTGAGACTGCGAATGCAAGGGATGACGACCCCCTGCCATTGCCGACACATCTGGTATTATATCTCAATGAACAAATCAAAGAAAAACTCCAACAACAGAGGCCTCTGCTCCACTCATTATTTCTCCCGCTCCTTGCCTTTTTATCCACCGGGGGATGGTTTTCCTTAGAGACATATCAATTGGGAATACCTGGCTTGATAGCAGCTGTGGCAGCGCTTGTAGTCATCGCATGGGCAATTGAATCTGTCATCAAACTCAGCCCTTCTATCCGTTTGGTCCGGCAAAAAATAACAAGCCGAAAAACAACCCCTGCCACAAGCCGTGATAATATATCCTGGGGGCCATTGGCTGGGATGGCTGCCATATGGGTCATTTCCAGTATTTTTCTTGTCACAATGCCTTATTTTGATTCTTTTACTGCTTTGGAAATGGTTGGGATTATTGGCTTGTCCCTGCTTATTCCTGTTCTTGTCGTTGTCACACACGAGTTCGGCCATGCCATAACAGCTTGGTCTTATTTTAAAAAACATAAAGACCAGCTGAAGGAATCATTCAAAAAAGAACAAATCGACTTTCCCCGCCGCTCTTGGAAACCAGGCTGGGACAAAAAAGGAATTTACATTGAACGCGTGAATTTTGACATGGCAGACTCATTGCGTGGTCTCAATATCAATGAAACCATTAAAAAAGCAGGGCCATATGCCAATGCCATACTAGCAGGCATAGCAACTCTTTCTCTGATTCCCTTCCTCTCACTAGGCAATCCCAACACAATCCAACTCTTTCTGATCGCTGCTTTCACAGCCTACTCCTACATTGCCATTTTCCTCACTGACCGCGAAGACATGGCGGAATCAAAACCCGGCTTTACACGGAATTATATGAGCCTAAGAAACATTGACATAGATTTGCAGGACTTAATCGCACATTTTAAATCCCTCGGTACAGCATCCGACTTCGATCAAGCGCAGCCCATATTGGCCCTAATTAAAAAGTTGCCAAGGCACAGAGAATTGCTCAGGCTCATCCCATTGAAAAGTTGGGCAAAAGCAAGCAATTCTTTGTTAAGAATATACAGCTCTATCGAAGATGAAAAGCAAAAAGACTTAATCCAAACATTTTTTATTTCCATGCCTTTCTCAGAACAGGCAAAAATGATCCGTCAGTGTCGGAACATCCTAAAATGGATAGATGAAGGAATACCAGGCGCTGACAAACTTGCAGTGACAGCAGGCCCAAAATTTATGCTGCCGATAACAGATCAAGAAGGCGGAAAGATGCGGTTTTCATATATTGATTACGAAAGCATTCCCGGATTTTATAACCACGAACTGCCAATTGCCGTTATAGAAAAGAACGCTCAATCCGGCACAATCACCACGTTATGCAAAAACAATTATGCGCACTTATTATTAGACTACTATTACGGCGTGCTTCCGATAGAAAAACGTGCCATGCAGGTTTTAAACAATATCCCTTTTTCAGCGGATCAATTGGTTTCTGATAAAGACAGACCAAAATTAAAAATTTTGATTGTTGGGCAAAACATCAATACCCTTCAAACAAAGCTTGAAAACGCGTCTCATAAAATAACAAAAATTCGCCGTGTGGCTGATCTCCAAGAACAAGACATAGACCACTATGATGCCATTCTCATTGACAAAAGCGCGCCTCTATCAGGGTTTTCCCATCATAAAATACCAACCACAGCCATGAATTACCCCCATATCCCTTTTATCGTTGTTGAGGAAGAAACAAGCCGGCCGAGACTGCTTATGGGCAGCAGCCCTATCCCTGAAGAAGACAATGTGCGCATTTGTTCCATGCGCAGTCTATTGAGAAACCCGGACAGAATTTTATCTGTCCGCAATCAAGTGAAGCGCGCTGCACAAGAAGACTTTTATAATAAAGAAAAATATACAGTTCTTGTTGTCAATGACAATCAAGAACGCTCAGCCAATATTCAAGGGACCTTGGATTGGCATATTGAAAACAAAAAAATTGTTAATAATGTTGAAGTTAAATATGTTGAAACAATTCAAGAAGCAGCCGATAAGCTAACAGCCCAATCCATTGATATTCTTATTGTAAATGTTGAAAGTGACAAGGATTTTGAAAAAATCGCTCTGATCAATACAGCCAGAAGGCTTAATCAAACCCTGCCCATCATTGTCTTGGCGCCTGACTCCCTGGGTCCCATTAACACAGCTATTCATGAAAACCGAATGCCTACACAATTTAAAGCAGGACCTACTGATTTTATGGTCGATATTAACTACGACCATTTGCCCGATGCAATCGGGAATCGCATTAGCATATTGCAGCGAAGCAATGCCGCAGAACAAGAAAGGAAAAAAATGGCTGCTAGAAAATTACGCCTCCTGGTTATGAGCAGCCATCAACTAAACCCGGACAAAATCAGAGAAGAAGGACATGCCGTTATCATCATCCACGAACAGAACGAAAAGATCGCTCAAGAAAAAGCCTCTGATGAAATCAAAGAAAAAGGGAAAATCCCCTTTGATTTAATTATCACAGACAATTTGCAGCATGTCCAATATTTTAAAAATTCAGGGCATAATATCCCTGTTATGCTGCTAAACTCCGAACAAGGCAAATCAGAACCATCTGTCAATTGGGTTGTATCCGGCCACAGTGATTTATTAAAAACTCTCAAAACAATAAGCATTGAAAAGGCAAATAATCTGGATAAAACACAAGAATCAACAGAACCTACCATAGGCTTCGCTGGCAGTGTGTGGGCGTTGGGGACGTTTTTGGATGATGCCAAGCGGAAGATGGCGATTCATGCGGAATCATTGGTTTTTGGGGTGTTGTTGGCAGGGTTGATGGCTTGGTTTTTGATCCCGACAAGCGTGCCTTTGT
>JANQER010000379.1 GCA_028278255.1 Elusimicrobiota bacterium
TTACAAAGGTCCCGCTCAGAAAAAATCCGTTCTTTTCGTCTGCATCGGCAATTCCTGCCGCAGCCAGATGGCTGAAGGATTTGCCCGCTGTCTGGGTCAAAATATCGTAGATGTGTGGAGCGCCGGGTCAAAACCCACAGGGCAAATTCACCCGCTGGCCGTCAAAGCCATGCGGGAAAAAGGCATTGATATTTCATCTCAGAGCTCCAAAAAACTCGATGAACTGCCCAAACAAATGTGGGACTATATCATCACTATGGGCTGCGGAGACAACTGTCCTTTTGTCACATCAAAAATCAAGCTGGACTGGGCCCTGCCTGATCCCAAAGACATGCCGCTTGAAAAGTTCAGGGTCGTCCGTGATGAGATTGAAGACAAAGTCAAAAAACTGCTATCACAAATCATATAAATTGATAATTGCAGCCGTGTAAAGGCTGTGTGACGCTGCAATGCCGAATCTGTCATATAGATTTCCATTAGCTTTTACATCACGTCAATGGACATATCCTCATAAACACGGTATTTTAAGGATATGAAACACTCCAAAATTCTCATCATAGACAATAATATCAGCACTCAAAAACTCCTGGCCAATTCCTTCAAAAAAGAAGGGTACGAAACCGTGTCCGTGACACGGGATCAAGAAGGGCTTTTGTCTTTTCAAAAAGAAAGGCCGGACCTGGTGATTTCAGATCTTAAACTGTCGCGGACAAACGGATTTGAGCTTTGCCGCACAATCCGGACAGAAGACGGCAATGTCCCTATTCTTGTGCTCACTTCCAAAAAATCGGAAGTGGACAAAATCGTGGCTTTTGAAATGGGCGCCAATGACTATGTCACCAAACCGTTTTCCATCAATGAGCTGATGGTGCGCATTAAGTCCCTTTTGCGCCACAAGGCAGACGGCAATGGCAGCGGCCCTCGGCTCAGATGCGGGAATTTGGAAATGGATCCGGAAAGATATGAGGTGTGGGTCAAAAACAAATTACTGGAACTCACCAGCAAAGAGTTTATGCTTTTAAAAACTCTCTGGGCTGCCAGAGGCAAAGTCCTGACACGCGACGACATTTTGGACAGGGTTTGGGAAATGGATAAAGCGGCCGCTGTGGAATCCCGGACAGTGGATCAGCACATTGCCCGCTTGCGCGAAAAAATGGGATCCGCCAAAAAACACATCAAAACAATCAAAAACATCGGATATAAATTTATTCAGGTCATTTGAACCCTTCAAATGATTCCGGCTGCCAAAAGACAGGCAATGGCCACAAGCATCACCGACACAATGATTTGAACGGTTTTCATGGTGATTTTTGTCAATAACCGGCGCCCCAAAAAAACGCCGGCGAAGGCCGACACAACAGCCACAGCCATCATCAGCCGGTAATCCTGATACTGCGACCTGATTAAATACCCGCCATATACAAAAATCCGGGAAAAATCAACCAGACAAGCGATGATCACGCCGGTGGCTATATAATTTTCTTTTGACAAGCCGCACTTTAAAAGAAACATGCTCCGCAAGGCGCCCTGATGGCCGGACAATCCGCCGAAAAAACCGCTTAACGCCCCGCCCAAAGGCAGCAGTCCGGCTGAAAAGCGCACGTGCTTAAACAAAGGCAGGGTTTCCACAACCACAAAAAACACAATCAAACCCGCAACGGCCAGTTTCAGAGGCATAACAGACATCTGCCTGCCGAATAACTCATACACATGCAAAGGCCGGACACTTTGCAAAGCAAAAAGCAGTTTCGCGCCTAAAAACGCAGTGAAAAAAGCCGGCAGCCCGAATGTCAGCACAATTCCCCATTTGGCCTTTTTCCACAACAAAACAAGCTTTAATGTATTGTTAAGAAAATGCACCAATGCCGTCAAGGCAATGGCTGTGTCCACCGGGCAAAAAAACAAAAACACAGGCATGAGAATAGTCCCCAGCCCAAACCCGGAAAAGAAAGTCAAACAAGAAGCCGCCAAAGCTGCCAATGCGACAATGATTAACATTATGATTATATCCCCTTAACCTCAATGCGGTTTAGATAAGGCCATTACCCGTCGGAAAAATCCAAGGACCGCCCCTACGACTTATTCAGATTGCGCCATACAACCACCGCCAGCACCGCGCCCAAAATAGGGGCCGACAAATAAATCCAAAGGTTTTCCAAATGATGGGAGGCCAGAGCCGGCCCCAGAGAACGGGCCGGGTTCATGGAAGCGCCTGTCACAGGGCCGGCAAACATGGCGGACAAACACACAGTGGCGCCCACAGCCACCCCGGCCATCATGCCTTTTTCTTTTGCGCCTGTGGCCACATGGATGATCACAAACATCAGTATAAAAGTTAAAATCATTTCCATTAGAAAAGATTTCCCGACAGGCAGAAACGGCAGAGTGGCGCCCAAGGTTTTATGAAGCGGAAAAAAAATTTTCAGGCAGAAGCTTGCCGCCAAACCGCCGCAAAATTGGCTCACCACATAAAAGACAGCGTCCTTTCCGGCCAAACGCCTGGCACACCAAAAAGCGATAGACACAGCCGGATTGATATGCGCCCCGGACAAATCCCCGATGGCGTAAATCACGGCCATGACAACAAGTCCAAAAGTCAGGGATATCCCCACATGCGTCACGGCCCCTTGTGAAAAATCATTAATCACAACAGCGCCGGTGCCGGCAAACACCAAGGCAAATGTCCCTATGAATTCATAAAAGTATTTCATCATAGGGCCATCATACCTTAAACCCTGCGGACATCAAATAATGCGCATGTAAATCCTATGAGACATTTATATGACGAAATAAAATCTTTGTATGAGAGATGCTTTAGGATAAGGAATTATTTTTCGAGAGCTTCTATATCAGCTTCGTCTTTTTTGCGGCCGGTGGCGCGTTTATTGGACAGGAAATCTTTGAGGTCGATAAAAAACACGGGGATATCGCCGTAAACCCCATGTTTTTTATTGGCAAAAGCAGTCTCAGTTGAAACGCCGGAAAGAGATGTCATAAGATCAATCCCCGCTTCTTTCATCACATCAACAACAACAGGATTGATTTTCCCGGGTTCTAATCCGGCGCTTTCAACGTCAAACCTGTCGCCGGCCAGCTGTTTGAGAAAGGCTTCAGCCATTTGGCTTCTCGCTGAATTGTGCGCGCACACAAACAAAACTTTTGACTTTTTCATAACAACTCCTTATCCAAATTAACCACGGATGAACACGGATAAACACGGGGATAAAAACTTTAAAAACAATTTTTTTGTGATTTTCTATCCAGGCTATTTTTTCGTTTTTCAGTGTTCATCCGTGTCTATCCG
>JANQER010000462.1 GCA_028278255.1 Elusimicrobiota bacterium
AGATGATTTCAAAAATGTAGTGCCGACTTTGGCCTTTTTTTTAAGAAAAGTTGTTGATTATCAACGGTTTTTACTTTTTTACTGGCGAAGTTGGGTTAGCAGACTTCCGCGCTTTTTTCTGAATCAATCCTATTGATCAGATCAAATGTATCGTTATCGTATTTATCCAAAAGATCCCTGCACTGTCCGTCCAATTCCAAGGTGGGAAAATAATATTGCTTGCCTTTATCAAATCCCGCCAAATAACCATAGCCTGCTTCTTTTGCCCGTGAGTAAACTTTCTGCATAAGTTTAAAAAACCTGCTTTTGGTTCTGTTATATTTCAATTTATGCGCTGTGCAAATCCAGTCAGCCATATAAATTGCTTCCAATAGTTTCTGATATTCTTTATTATCAAATTCAATCTGAATATTTGGTTTCATTGATCTCTTCGGCAATTTATCGGACATGTTCAAATCCTCCGTTTGTTTGTCATCTTTTCCAATCCTTAATAATGATGGACTTGTCTTTCTGCTCCACAACCAGCTTTTGAGATTTCCGCCATTTCAGGTTTCTGATGAATTGCGGGGGAATCACCACATAAAAGGAATGCGTGCCAAGCTTTGTCACCTGCAGGTCATTGGCGCTGATGCGCTGTGTTTATGCAGCGGTATCGCTTTTGCCTGTTTCAGACTCTGATTCTGATGCGTCATCAGAAATTGTTTCCTCATTTTCGACGGCATTGTTGTTTTCTTCTTGTTCTTCATTTTGTTCTTCAGATTCTTCTTGTTTTTCATCGGGGATGTCTGTTCCCCTGGATATATTGCTGGATTTAAAAACAAGATTTTTAGAAGGGGCAAGAGGCCCTACAACACTAAAAATATTCATTTTATTGGCCAGCCATGAAAGCAATTTGTATTCGCTGGTTTTCTTGTTTTTACAACTTTCCACAACGCCATATCCTGTGGATTGATCAATCAATACCAAGATAACAAAACGATAATCCATTCTATATGCCAGTGCCTGGCCAAGAATATCTCTAATGGATGAACCGGTAGAGACAACTTTTATTTCAATGGCTGTTCCATCAATTCCGATTGAAACATCCGGGCGATGGCTGAATCCGAAAAGCTTAACACTTTTTATTTTATTGACCTCATCTTCTGATATTTGAGTGATTAAATTTTTTCTTAGCTTTCGTGTTGATTGAAGATAAGACACCACTGAATGCTCAAATCGCCTTTCTTTTTGGCCTTTTAGCATTAAATCAATAAATTTCAGTTTTTTTAAAGCCAAATTAACAAGTTCATAATGCTGCCCGCGTTTAGCCGCAGAAGCAAAACCTATTTCCATTTTCCGTTCCTCCTTTGTCTGTTTGATTGCCACTGTTTCATTCGCAATTTTAACCTTCTGATTCTCTTAAGATTTTCATTTTTTTAGATTCAGCTGTTTCTACAGCTTTGATTGTTTTCTTGATAAATTTCAAAGATTTGGGTATTTTGCTTGATTTTAACAAATTTACAAACCTGAGATGCCGCACAAATTTAAGCCACCTAAACACCCGGAAAATCCTGAAATACGGGATCACCATCAAAACATCCGGCCATCTGCGTTTCAAAAAGATCTGCAAGCTTTCTGATCTTCTGTATGTAAAAATCAAATCGACAATAAAAACAGGAAGAAGAGCAACATTGATATAATTACAGAGAAGGCTGGTATTGTTGTCGTTATGAAACAAACCGACGGAAAAAACAGATAGCCATAGAAAAGACATTAGGTCTACAAAAGACGCCCATTTGTCTTTATTCATTTTTTCAACCCCTGGTAATTCGCTCATCTTTCAAGTTTGAATTCATCATAATATATCTTTATTGACTAAGCTATGCCAATCAATAAATTCTGTCTAAGAAAATAGATGAAGTTTTTTGGGGATATGTCATCTCCCATGAAGACAAAAAACCTGACAGGGCTGTATGGGAAAAAGCCTTTGCCGGTGATATAGACAAGAAAGCCTTTTAATAGATAAAATGAGTATTATGAAACTAATAAATCCTATGAAAAAGACAAATTTCGCCTGAAAAGATTTTAGGGAATTGTTCAGCGGCAGGCTTACCGGAACCAGTATTTGAGGAAATACAGGGATTTAGGGTGACTTTTAAACAAGCATCAGAAAAAACGTCAGGGGGTCGCCGTGACAAGTAAGACCCATTCACCGGACAATTACCCAAGTCTACACCCACATCACACCCACGGACTTAAAAGAAGCGCACCGGAAACACCACCCTGCCAACAAACGAAACAACAAAATAAAGCCTTGACTTATTAAATTTAATAAGTTAAGCTAATATTATGTGGCACATCAAAGAGCACAGAGACATCACGAAAATCTGCCGGAAAATGCCGGGTCACGTGGTACAAAAATACGAACTTTGGAAAGAAATCGTCTTTCGGCACGGGCCGGAAAAACTTAAAGAATTCCCTGGTTTTCACGACGAAAAACTGAAGGGAAACAGGAAAGGACAAAGATCGTCGCGTTTAAGTCTGCAATACCGGGTCATCTACTGGGCGCAAAACGACATCATCACGGTTTATGTCTTGGAGATCACCCCGCACAAATATTAGGAGAAAAAATGAAAATCAAACACAATGATTTTATTGCCCCCAAGGCACATGTCAAATTAACCGTTGGCGCGGTTATCCGTATGCTTCGGGAACTGAAAAGATGGACGCAAAAAGACCTGGAAAAACGTTCCGGAATCAGCGAGTCCAACATTAGCCTGTTGGAGCACAACCGCGTGGATATCGGGAAAAAAAGGGCGGAGCAACTAGCCCGGGCGTTCAAAGTTCACCCGGCTATTATTATGTTCCCCGAATATGAAGCCGAAGAAATAAAAAAAGCCGCCTAATAGCAGCCGGCAGCTTGTTTGCTGTCGCCGGATAATTACCCAAAATACCTCATACAAACCGCTCAAATATATTACAATATAAAGGCACAAAAGCTCTTTGACATAGGCCGTCACGTTTTCATCCATAGCCCCGGTTTCCGACGGGGACTGGGGAAAGCGCATGACAACTAAACTGGCATAGATATTATGACCTAGAAAAGGGACGATATATTACTGCCGACCCAATTGGGCTTAATGGGGGTGTTAATGTTTATGTTTATGCAAAAAGCACTCCGGTAAAATTGAGAGATGTCCTTGGTTTGAAAGAAGATTGTTTTTATAAGCCAATAGGTGACCCTGTTTGGGAGTTGACAGGTAAACAAGATATTAAAAAACTTGGCTGGAGTCCGTGGAAGCTGGTTGAAGATAGATGGGAAGATTTACTCTTTTTTTCCGATTTCTAAAGAAAATATTACTTTATTCTTATTGTTATTAATTTATTCAGACATAAAAATAAATCGACTCGCTAAATATGGGGATTTGTCTTTTGAAGATTTATACCATGGCAATATGGAAAGAATTGCATAGTTTATAACTAATTTGTCTATAAAAAGGAGTCAACATGACAAAAATTGACAATTTGAATATTGCCGAAGGCGTAGAAGCTATATGGGTTTATCATATCATTAAAAATGACAAGTCTCTGTGTGGGCATAAAACATTAGATAAAAAATTGCCTTTTACTCTTTGGGGAAAAAGAACGCATAACAATGAAAAATATTGTAAAGAATGTGAATATCGTTTAGAAAAATAAAGGTTAAATATTAGTAAGCGGAAACAAATTCATTCATCCTGAATGCTTACGAGGTATAGTATATAATTAGTAATAATATAGTAATTTTACGACGGAAATATTTACAACAAATTTTCTTGACTTATTTTCTGTGATCACATACACTGTTATCAGTAATTCAAAAAAGGATAAAACCATGTCAAGATTTATGCACATCATTTCATTAGAATCCTTTGACCTATCGGCGATACGCCCGAGAGTCACAGGAACGGGCTACGCCTGCGCCTATAAACGGCATCAATGGAATAGCGTGGGCTTGAGCATGGGAGGAGCACTGTAAAAACAAAAAAGCAATTAACCAAAACAGTGCCCATGCTCAAAAAAAAGAGCA
>JANQER010000004.1 GCA_028278255.1 Elusimicrobiota bacterium
CAGAGCGATTCTCAAAAACCCGCCGATTTTGGTGCTGGATGAAGCCACCAGTGCATTGGACGCTGCTTCGGAAAAACTTGTTCAAGAAGCAGTTGAAAGACTCATGAAAAACAGAACCGTGATCGTGATTGCCCATCGGCTGGCCACTGTTAAAAATGCTGATCGAATTGTTGTTCTTGAACATGGGCAAATGGCTGAAACAGGAACGCACAATGAACTTCTTGCGCACAAGGGCGTGTATCATAAACTCTATGAGCTGCAAATATTGGAAGAGTAATACGCATTTTCGATTTTAGATTTGCGATTTTTGATTGAAAAATAGGAACTTGCTATGCGCTTTGGGCTGTGGGTTATTAGCTAAAATCTTTATAGCTCATTGCTCAAAGCTCATAGCATAAGTTCACAGTATGCTTTTGCATTTTAATCGCAAATCGGCAATCAAAAATCAAAAATAACAATTATGACCTACGCCATCATTTTTTCATTCATATCTGTTGTGACCACTTTGACAGGCGGGCTTGTAGTGCTGCACAAAAAAGAGTGGACGGAAAAACATTTGTGGCGTTTTTTGGCTTTTGGAAGCGGTGTTTTATTGGGCATGACATTCCTGCATTTGCTTCCTGAGGCATGGGAATTAAATGCCCGATGGACAAGCTGCTCTGTGCTGGCGGCATTTGTTTTGTTTTTCATTATTGAACATTTTACAGTGATTCATCCCTGTGGGGAAGTCATGGGAAAATGCCATGTGCATTCTCTTGGGTATGGTGCTTTGCTGTCTTTGGCTTTGCATAGTTTTGCAGATGGATTGGTGATTTCTTTTTCATTTCTGTCTTCTTTTCATTTGGGGGTGGTTGTTTCCGGCGCTATTATTGTCCATAAATTTTCAGATGGTTTAACATTGTCCAGCTTGTTTGTGGGATCCGGCTATTCACATAGACGTGTGTGGGTGCTCAATGTGATGTTGTCATTGGCCACACCTTTGGGTGTGCTGCTGGGTTTCTGGCTTAAACCCTGCTTGTCACCTGATATATTGGCTGTTCTTTTGGGCATGGCAGGCGGCGGCTTCCTTTATATCAGCACAGCTGATATTCTGCCCCGGATACACAAAAGCCACGATGCTTGGTGTTGGGTGTTTCTGCTCATGGGAATAGGCATCAGTTCATTGTTTCCGCACCATTGAAAATTCGTGACTGCTCAGGTCTTTTATGTTTTATGTGTAATTGCCCAATTTATTGGGCGTTTTTAATAATTTTTTACAGATCATATCTAAATACGCCCGATAAATCGGGCAATTACAGAGACCTGAGCAGTCACGAAAATTCAAAACAAGAGAGGATTTCATGATGCATATACAGGTCAATGGCGAAACAAAAGAATTGTCTGAGGGGCTATCCTTGGCAGCATTGGTCAAACAATTGGAGTTAGCGCCCGGCCGTCTGGCTTGTGAAGTGAATTTAACTGTTGTGCGAAAAAACGATTATGAAGGAACCATTTTGAAAGACGGGGATGTGGTGGAAATCGTTCAAATGATTGGAGGCGGTTAAATTATTTTAAAATACAAACTAATCCTTGACTGTTTTTATATGTTTTGATATAGTTTTATTAAGCAATAAGTGGCTGAAGTCCAGGCCACTTTTTTTGTTTTTTAGAGGTATATGATGGCTATTGTTGAGGATGTCGAACGTCTTGTGGAGCCTTTTTTAAAAGAGGCGGGTATTGAACTGGTTCAAGTGCAATACCAGCGCGAGCAGCAAGGATGGATGTTGCGGTTTTTCTTGGACAAAGAAAATGGCATTACCTTGTCTGATTGCTCGGAATGGACCAATCGAATTGATCAGATTCTGGAAGAAAACAATATTTTTGATCATCCTTATGTGTTGGAAGTTTCGTCTCCAGGTTTAAACCGGCCGCTTCGCAAGCCCGAAGATTTCAAACGGTTTGTGGGCCTTGAAGCTGTTGTCAAGTTGCATACGCCGCTTCAGAGCGGTCAGCGAAATTTTCACGGCAAGATATTGTCATTTGAAAACACCATGTTGGATTTATTGGACAGGACATCAGGCGTTGTTCAGCTTTCATATGCATCTATAGCCAGCGCCAAACTGGACCAATAAAATCTTGATTTAAAAAAGGGAAGGAACTATTTTATGTTTAACAAGAATGAACTAAGTCAAGCGCTTGAACAGATTGAGCGCGATAAGGGAATCCCCAAAGAGGAAATTCTGCGCATGATTGAGCATGCATTAGTCTCAGCATACCGGAAACACGCAGGCCAGCAGGTTAATGTCGAGGCTGTCATTGACACCACTTCGGAACAAATCAAAGCTTACGTGGTTAAAGCTATTGTGGACGAAGTTAAAAACCCGGCCCTTGAAATCACAAAAGCTGAAGCCAAAAAAATTCATAATGGCATCTTGTCTGACACACATCTTAAGATCCCTGTTGATGCTGAAGAATTTGCACGTATTGCCGCACAAACAGCCAAGCAGGTTTTGATCCAAAAAATCCGCGAAACTGAGCGGGAAAGTTTGTATGAGGAATTCAAACCCAAAGAAGGTGTTCTCATCAACGGTGTTGTGCAGCGGTTTAATAATCGGAACATGATAGTGGATTTAGGTCGTGCAGAGGGTGTGGTGCCTGTCCGGGAACAAATACGCAGGGAAAAATGGTCTGTAGGCGACAGAATCCGTGTGGTGATTCTTAAAGTCGAAAAAGGCCCGCGTGGACCAGAAGTCATCTTGTCCCGTACGCACCATGATCTGGTCAGACGTTTGTTTGAGCAGGAAGTACCTGAGATTTATGAAAAAACTGTTGAAGTGGTGAATGTGGTGCGTGAACCAGGACTGCGTTCTAAAGTAGTTGTGCGCAGCAACAATCCCAAAGTAGACCCTGTTGGTGCCTGCGTGGGGGTAAAAGGATCCCGCGTGCGGCCGATTATTGATGACTTACAGGGTGAACGCATTGATCTTGTGTCCTACTCTGACGAAAAAGCGGTTTATATAGCCAATTCATTGTCACCTGTCAAACCTCTTTCCGTTACAGTCACAAGTCACGAAAATAAGACCGCAGAAGTCCTGGTTAGCAATGATCAACTTTCTTTGGCCATTGGGAAAGGCGGACAAAATGTCAGGTTGGCAGCGCGTTTAACCGGGTGGCAGATTGATGTCCGTTCTGAGGCGCAAAAAAGAGAAGCGTCAGCAGCCAGCGCTGCTGCGCAGGTGAGCGCCTTGTCGCAATTGGAGAACGTGGGGCCAAAAACAGCTGAAATCTTAAAGAAAGGCGGCTGGAGTGATGTACGCCGCATTGCTTCTTCACAGCCCAGTGATTTAACAGGATTGTCAGGGATCGGACTCAAAACAGCTGAAAAAATTGTTGAATCTGCCAAAGCTTATCTGCAAATGCAGCAGGCAGAAGCCGAAGACAATACGGCTTCCTCAGAAGAAGAAGAAAATCAATCCACAGAAGACGACGTGGAAGCGTCTCAAGAAGCATCACCGCAGGCGCAAGAAAAACAAGAGGATTCCTCAGAGGAACAGCCAGTCAGCAGCGATTCTGATAATGCTTAGAAATTGGTAACGACTTGGGCGCTTTTGGTTAAGATAGAGAACAAACAGTTTCTAAATATGCCCAATATATTGGGCAATGACAAAGATCTAATCAGTTGCAAATATTGAGATAAACCATATGAAATCAAAAACAGGAACATCAAAGTCCAAAAAAACTTCAGAGGCCAAATCCGCCAAAGGGTCTGACAAATCTGAAGAACCCAAAAAAACGCGAAAGTCAAAAGCAGGGGACGGAAAAACAAGTGCACGGCCCAAAGCCAAACGATCTGCTAAAAAAGGGACAAATGCTGCCGTATCAGGGGAAACAGCTGAAACCAAAAAAACAAAAACCAAGAAAAAAACACAAGAACCCATTGCTCAGCAAGCGTCCCCAAAACCAGCCCAGCCGGTCAAACCCCCGGTAAAAACCACAAGTC
>JANQER010000046.1 GCA_028278255.1 Elusimicrobiota bacterium
CACGCGCACACAAGCCAATTTGGACACATTAACAGCCGGGCCTGCGAGCAATGCAGATCCCCTGCACACGCACATCGGGCTGACCCCGGGAGATCATGCAGGCACGCACATGCCCGGAGGCGGAGACAGTTTGGAAAGCGCGTACCTCACCATTGGCACAGCCCAGGAAATCTCAGGACAAAAAACATTTAATAATACAGGCGCGCCGTTTGTCCTGGGCGCCAATGCCGCAGACCGGCTGGTGCCCGGACTGAATGCTGATTTATTGGACGGGCAAAGCGCATCGGATTTTGCCGCCAGTGTGCATGCGCACGCTGCCGGAGACATCAGCTCCGGCGTGCTGGACATTGCGCGCGGCGGCACCGGCACCGGCAGTTTGCTTTCAGGGGTTTTGCTGGGCGGAGATCCTGTTTCTTCTTTATCAGCCGCAGCAGGACGTCAATTTCTCAAACGAAACGCAGCCAATACGGATTATGAGTTTTCAGCCATTGAAGATGCGGATATTCCGGACAACATCACAGCCGGCAATTATCTGCCGTTGTCAGGCGGCGCAATTGACGGAGGGGATCTGGTGATTGAACCCGGCAACAATCTGTGTTTGGACGGACAATGCGAATCCTCCTGGCCGGACACCGGTCCCTGGACTGTGGTCACCAGTCCCAATAAATACATTTGGCTGGACCTGAACACTCACGGAAACGTGGGCATTGGGGCCCAGCCGGTGAGCGCGGCTTTGCAGATCAACGGAGACATTGCTTTGTCCGGCCGAGTGGACGGTTACGACATCAGCGTGTCCGGTCCAGTGTGGGATGATGACCAGGTGGATGACAGTGTGAGCGGCGCTGAACTCGAAGCAGATGTTTTTAATGCCGCGCCGGCCGGCTTGCTGCAAAAACAAGGCGCGGGCAGCTACAACACCATTGCTTCTTTGTCCGGCGGAACAGGCGGCTATATTGAGGACGAGTCCATCACGGCGGATGATCTGGCCCCGGCCTCTGTGGGCAGCAGTGAATTGGAATGCGCTAATGACGATGAACTGCTCAGAGGCGGAACAGCCGGCTGTGTGTCCTATTCCAATTGGGATACAAATGCCGGCAATGACTTGACCTCAAGCACGGTTTTTGGCGGAGATGTGAGCGGAAGATATAATAATATACAAGTCATTGATGATTCTCATAATCACAGCAATTATATACCTGCCACAACCGGCTTTGGCGGAGATGTGAGCGGAACATATGACAATTTACAAGTGAGGAATAATTCTCATAGTCACAGCAGCTATCTCAGAACCACAACGGATTTTGGCGGGGATGTGAGCGGTCGTTATGGCAGTCTACAGGTCAGCGATGACTCTCACAGTCACAGCAATTATTTGCCGTTGTCCGGTGGCAGGCTGACAAACAGTATTATGGTTGAGGGGAATGTGAATGCAACAGGTGAAGTGGTGGCGATTTCAAAGCTGACAGTGGGAGGGGACGCTGGTATTCGGGGACATCTCAGTGCAGGAAGCGTGAGCGCCAGTGTGAAGGCTTTTGTGATTGATCATCCCTTGGATCCGGAAAAAAAGCAATTGGTCCATACCAGTTTGGAAGGACCTGAGGTGGGGGTGTATTATCGCGGAGAAGCAAATCTTTCTGACGGGCAAGCTGTTGTTCAATTGCCGGATTATTTTGAGAAGCTCACGCGTCCACAAAACCGGACCGTGCAGTTGACCGCAAAAGGCACAACCCCTTTTGCTCTAAGCGCCGGACAAGTGGAAAATAACCGTTTCACGGTTTATGGCACAAAATCCAATGGAGAATTCTATTGGGAAGTCAAGGCTGAAAGAGCTGATTTGCCGCCATTGGAAGTGGAAAAAATTAAAAAACATTGATTATTGGCTAACCCCAATGCGGTTTAGATAAGCTGGATTTTTGTAATTGCCCCATTTATGGGGCGCTTTTAACGCATTTGTTTGCCTTAAAGAGCCCGATAAATCGGGCAACTACGCTTATCTAAACTGCATTGTGGCTAACCCGATTTCTCGGTTGAGAAATTCCCTTCGCAGCGCTCACCATGCCGCTAGGCATGGTCCCTGTTTGTAGGAAGGGAGGAGGGCTTCGCCCTGGGCGCCTGGTGAAACGCCAGAGGCTCCAGGCACGCACAGCAGTCACCCCTCGGAACATGGCTGCACAGCAGCCATATTCCGAGCCCTGCGGGAAAATTTTCATTTGCAC
>JANQER010000101.1 GCA_028278255.1 Elusimicrobiota bacterium
ACAGCAGACACTTCATTGCTGTCATCAGACTCAGTGTCTGCATTATAGCCGCGTACACGATAATAATAGGTGATGCCAGGCAATGCTGTTATGTCCTGATAAGACTCCACATCAGCACCAACAACAGCCAACTGTGCATAGTTGTCATTTAAAATTGCACTGCGCTCGATCTGAAATCCGTCTTCATTGCCGGAATTGTCTTCCCATGACAGATCAATTTGCGATTGAGACACCACTGTGGCCTCTAGTTGAGTGGGTTGATTGACAAAACTGCCGTCAGTCACAGCATAAGCCACGTCACTGAAATAAGAATTATCAGAGGCATTATAAGCTCTGACTTTATAAAAGTATTTGGTGCCTTGAACCAATCCTGTGTCTTCATACGTGGTCACACCTGCCGACACTTCTGCGATTTGTTCGTACACTGTGCCGTCACGACCGGTCAAGCGCTCAATCCGGAATCCGGTTTCAGTGCTTGAATTATCATTCCAGGACAGATTGACCTGACTGGTGGACACCATCATGGCCGTAAGATCAGTCGGGGTCTCAAGAGACGGCACAACCGCCGGCAAAGAATGCTCATACGCGTGATTGGAAAAACCGCTGAGATCGCCGTCATTGTCCTCTGCCACAACCCGATAACTGTAATCCGTATCAGGCGTCACGCCTGTGTGTAAAAACGATGTGGCGTCTGTAAAACCAATACACCGCGGACCGGAATAAATGATATAACCTTTAATCCCTGAATCACTTGTAGAACCAGTCCAATTCAATTCAATATGACCGGTTGACAACACTGTGCCGTCCAAATTCTGAGGTGTTGTGGGATTCACAGTGCTTGTGAAATGAGTGGGTTTGGGCCCATGAAGCATGCCTGCGCCATAAAATCCATACCAAATCTGTGTGTCATCATTGGGATCAAGCGCCGCACAATACCCGACTTTCTTAAAGGGAACTCTGTTATTGACCTGCCAGGTATTGCCACCGTTTGTTGTGTGCATGAGCCCGCCCTCACCCCAGCGGCCACTGACCACATAACGTCCTGACACATACACTTCATTGGGATTGTCAGGGTTCAAAATAATGTCTGTGGGATGCGTAAACTGCTGAACCCTGTGCCAGTTTTGCCCGCGGTCTGTGCTTTTCCATATGCCGGCGCACAGCCAATTGCCTGTCATTTCATAATCAATCATCCACAATATATCAGAATTGGTAGGGTCAACAACAAAATCAACCGGATAACACAAAAAACTGGACAAAGGATTGGAATCCGCTTCAGGTGGGATATGAACAGTGTTGCGCAAAAGCACCCATTCAGTGGCATCCCCCACCACATCCAAATAGTAAATCCCTGTTTGCGTTTGATTCGTATGCGAGCCGCCAGTATAATCCCCTGCCAACAAAGCGTACGCATTGCCATTGTCATCCAATATGATCTTGGGAATGATCCGGCCCTGGCCAGCTGGAATGCCATTATTAAAATAGTCCCATGTCACGCCATTATCCAGAGAACGCGCCACACCATCCCCATGACTGCCGGCATAAATAATATCTCTGCTGTCATCATACGCCACTGACAAAAAGGATCTGTTAAAAGTATTATTATTCGGCGTCAGACGTGTCCAGTTCCCACCGCGGTTATTGGACCTGAAAATACCGCCGTTGCCATCCAAAACCTGATAGTACCACATCGTGGGATAGGCATGGTACCCGCTGGCCGCCATATAAACCACATTGTCATCCGCCGGATCAAAATCAAAATCATAGTACGTGTTATAAACTTCTTCGGCAATTCTGAGTGAATCACCCCCATTTTCAGACACAAAACCGCCCAAATCAGAAACCCCCATGTACATCAACTGCGGATTTGTGGGATGAAATTCAATTATTTGAATGGCTGTGTCTTCCAATCCTGTTGACCGCCATTGTTTGCCTGATGTACGAGGACCAGTGTCTGCAAATTCCGTAAAAGGCGCCTGCCAATGCTGGCCAGTGTCTCTAGTCACATGCAGAAAATAATACCCAGTGCCGCCTGCCATGGCTGAATTTCTTTGATTAATGGCAAAATTGTCCCAAAAGCTGTCATACCAACCCACTTCTATTCCCACAGCGCTGTATTCCAGCTTGTCAGCAGGCCATGGCACATAGCCAATGTCCCAGTCATTACAATGAAATCTTTTTTCCCAAGTTTGACCTGCGTTTTCCGTGACAAAAGTTTTGGTGCCGTACATGCGCGGCCAATACCAGTGCCCTGTGACATAAACAGTTTGGGAATCATTCTCCGCCATAAACACCCCGCCCACATTGTACTGCGTGTTGGAAATGGCAAAAGCACTCGGATGCGGACCGCCTGGAATGAAAACAGCTGCGCCGCCGTATAAATATTCACTCTCATAAGTAATGCGGTCATAGGTTTGTCTATGCTGGACACGATGAAAATCCGGTTCTCCGGGGCCGCGCA
>JANQER010000122.1 GCA_028278255.1 Elusimicrobiota bacterium
CATCAAACAAGTCTTTGACATTGATCTCGTCTTCGGGCTGCATCACAGCCTTGAGGAATGCGGCAAATCCCCATGACAAGAAATACAGGCTTGTCCCGATCAACACAAAGCCGCCGGTGAGTGAAATTTGATGTTTGTTGTAATGCGCAAAATAGACCAAACCAATCCCAATGCCCACCAGAACAACCGCCTGAACAATAAGGATCCCGAGCGAATACAAACCAATCATGAAAAAAGACACATACCGTTTTCTTAAAATATCCCAGGACTGCCCCAAAAGTTCAGGAGCAGAAGGCAGAATGGTTGTTGTGTCCTCTGTATTCGAATCAGTCATAAGCCAACTCCATAACCCGGATAAACCGGGGTTAATTCCAATGCGGTTTAGATAAGCGTAGTTGCCCGATTTATCGGGCTCTTTAAAACAAATAAATGCGTCAAAAGCGCCCCATAAATGGGGCAATTACAAAAACCAGGCTTATCTAAACCACATTGGGGTTAATTCACATAAGACATTCTTCTGTGCAGAAAATGAGACAGCGCTGCGTCCAGTGGTTTTTGGGTGTCGAATAAATAGTAATCCACGCCCAGGGAATGGAATGTTTTTTGTGTTTTGTCCAGGCGCTCAGCCATTATGCGGCGATAGGTCTGCTGAATATCATCCATATGCGCGCGGATGGTGTCATGTGTTTCCATGTCTTCAAACAGTATGTCCCCCTCATAGGGGAAATTATTTTCCGCCGGGTCCATGAGGTGAAAAGCAATCACGTCATGCTTGCGCGATAACAGCAGCCGGACAGAATGGAAAAGATCATCTGAAGATGCCAGAAAATCAGACACAACAAAAACCAGGCCGCGTCTGGGCAAATGCCAGCCTATTTGTTCAATGGCGCCGCGCAAATTCGTTTCACCGCTTGTGTCTATTTTTTCAAGTACATCATGAATCAGGGCCAAATGCGCCGGACCTCCTCTGGCCGGGATATATTGGGTCAGGGTGTTATTGAATAAGGCCAAGCCCACGGATTCCCGGTGATGAATGAGAAAATAAGTCAAGGACGCCAGCAAAATAGAGGCATATTGTATTTTGGGAAGACAGTCTGCGGAATGAAAGGACATGGAATGTGATGTGTCCATGAGGAATGTGGCGCGTAAATTGGTTTCAGCCTGATGTTCCCGCACCATCCACCGGTCTGTTTTGGCAAATATTTTCCAGTCAATATGACGCCATTCATCGCTCGGTGTATAAGGCCTGTGCGCTGAGAATTCCAATGAATGCCCTTGGCGCACAGCACGATGCCGCCCAGCCAAAGCCCCCTCCACCACCCGCCTGGCCCGCAATTCCATAGGCGCTAATTTGGCAATCAAAAGAGGATCAAGGAGTGAAATAGTCATAGGGAATTACAAATTGAGCATTTTAAATTTGGCTCTTTCACGGAATCTATGTATCAAGAAGCTTTCTAATGACATCCCCCACACGAACACCCTCAGCTTCTGCGCGAAAGGTTAAGATCAATCTGTGACGAAAAACCGGTTCTGCCAAAGCCTGGATATCTTCCCATGAAACCGTATGACGTCCCTGAAGAACAGCCCGGGCTTTGGCGCCGAGAATCAAGGCTTGACAGGCGCGCGGCCCAGCGCCCCAGGCAATCCAGTCTTTGACATAAGCGTCAGCGCCTGTTTCCTGAGGACGGGTTTTTCTGACCAAAGACACTGTTTTTTCAATCACATTGTCTGCCACCGGAACCAGGCGTACAGCTTCCTGAAGCGCTAATATTTTTTTCCCGTCCAATACTTTTTGAAGAGCGCCCTGAGCAGACCCAGTGGTCTGCCGCACAATGTCTTTTTCTTCAGACAGTGAGGGATAGGAAATGTCAACTTGAAACAGAAAACGATCCAGCTGGGCTTCAGGCAAAGGATAGGTGCCTTCCTGTTCAATGGGGTTTTGTGTGGCCAGGACAAAAAATGGCAGAGGCAGCGGATATGTTTTTCCCATGACTGTGACTTGGTATTCCTGCATGGCCTGCAAAAGCGCGGATTGTGTTTTGGGCGGGGTGCGATTGATTTCATCTGCCAGGACAATATTGGCAAACACCGGACCCGGTGAAAAGCGAAAAGTCCTTTCCCGCGAGATAGGATCCTCTTGAAGGATGTCTGTACCTGTGATGTCCGAAGGCATTAAATCAGGCGTGAATTGGATCCTGTGAAATGACAGATCCAAGACCTGCGCCACACTGGAGATCAATAGAGTTTTGGCCAGCCCCGGAACACCCACCACCAGGCAGTGCCCCCTGGCAAAAAGCGCTATGAGCAGCTGGTCAATCACTTCTTTTTGCCCAATGATAACGTGTCCCAATTGTTCGCGAATCTTTTGATGCGCCTCTACCAATTCTTCAACAAGCTCGATATCTTTGTGTTTGGACATGAGATTCCTTAAATCAATTTTTACTGACGTGATGGTCCTATCATGACCTTGACTTCATTTTTTGTGTGAGAAGACGCCATGGGAATGATATTGCCTGCTAATTGTTCATTGTTAAAAGTGATTTTCTGTGAGCCAGCAGGCAGCCGGTTGTCTCGTTCAATGACAATATGATAGTGAGCGTCCCGGAAAACACGTGTGCATTTTGCTTTTTGCCATTCCGGCGGCAAACAGGGGCGTATCCGCAAGCCTTCCCACACGGGTTGAATCCCCATAAACCCTTCTACACAAGCACGAAGCAGCCAGGAGGCTGAGCCATTGTACCATGAATATTCTCCACAGCCTGACAGGCGTGCGCCAGCGCCTTGAACCACTCCGGGAGTGACATAAGGCTCGCATTGATATTGTTCAGGACCGGCGGACCCGCGCAGCACCGGAGAAATGCTTTTGTAAAGTTCCCAGGCTTTGCCGGCTCTGCCCAAGCCGCATTCCATTATAAGAACCCACACCAAATCGCGAAAATCTATTTTTTCGTTGTCGCTTAGATTACAATACGCGGCATGAGGCCTTAAGCACTCATGTCCAGGCACACGCGCCTGCGACACAAGGCTGGTCTTGCTGCGTTGCCGATACAAATATTTGTCCAACGTTTTGATGAGGATATTTTCCTTTTCAACGGAATCTGCCGTGTGATTCAGCAAGGCCCATGTTTGGCTGTTGATGTCCAAACCTCCTTCTTTTTGCTTTTTGCTTCCCCATACGGTTCCTTGGCCCATGATGCCGGCCAAAAACCATTCACCGTCCCAAGCATATTTGTTAAGCGATTTTTTGAGCTTTGCGGCTGCCTGCCGATAACGGCGCGCAGTGTTTAATTCTTTTTGAGACTGGTGCCCTTTTTCAACCGCCTTTTTGATCATTTCCGCCCAATCCACGAGCACACCGTATAAGAAATGCGCCATCCAAGTGTTTTCACATGTCAATTCATAATCTTTGTCGGCGCAATTGAATTCGCCGGACAGTGGCAAGCCATGCGGACCAGTGAGTTTGAGAGACATCTGCAAAGCGCGGCAGGCATGATCATACAATGAACCGACCTCAGAATGCTTGTCTCTTTGTTTTTTCCCGCGAAAAATAATTTTCTCATTCAAGACATTCCAATCTCCTGTTTCCCGGAGATACTGGACAATCATATATGGCAGCCACAAAAGCGCTTCTGTACAGCTCAATGATGATTTTTTTCCAGAAAATGAATGCCCCAGGCAGGCAAAAGGCCCGTCAGGAAATTGCTGGGCGGCATAAAAGATAATTTGCTTGCGCACCTTGTCCGGATCTATGGATAAAAAAACATGGCTGTCTTGAAGCAAATCATGCTGCATGCCGGTTCCCTCAATCCGGTAATAGGCTGTGCGTCCCCAAAAGCAGGAAGACAATACCTGGTATTTCAGCCATGAGTTGGTTAAAAGATTGAAGGAAGAATCCGGCGTTTCCACGCGAAAAGCGGACAAATACCTGTCCCAAAATAATTCTGTCAGATGCCAGGCTGTGTCCACCTGGGAAAAGTCCCGGAACTTCCGGGATTTCACAAGCGCTTCCTCGCGAGACAAGGAAGCACCGACCGTCATTAATAAGCTGCGTTCACCTTCTGCATTTAATGACACAGGCACACAAAAACTGGCAATGCTGCCGTCACGGACATGGTTTTCTTCGCCGGTATATTTTTTTTGAATAAGGGCGGATGGCGCTTGAAGAGATCCGTACCGGCCGATGAATGATTCTTTGCTGTTGCAAGCTTCTTTTACAGGCACATTCACGGAATGCCACGCTGTCCAATCTCCCAATTGATCTGAGAAATGTCCGTTTTTGGCGGAAAATATTCTTTTGCGGGCCAATATGATCTTATTGTCATCATGCCAAGATGTTTCAAATGAAGATCGGCCGTAAGAATGACGCTGCCAGTTCAAACTCTCATCGCTGTTCCATTCGATATAAGTCCAGATTTTTAAGCGCCGCGGCTTTTTGGACACGTCTCTTAAGCGCAGCCGCCAGATTTCCAAAGGCTCATCATGCGGCACAAATACCAGCCACTGAGACTGAATCCCATGGCTGAGAGAAGTGATCATGGTGTAACCCATGCCGTGCACACATTCATATTGCGTCATTTTGGCGCGCACAGGCTGCCAACCCACTGACCAGAATTCACCTGTTTTTTCATCCTGAATATAAATAAAACGCCCTGCATTGTCTTGTACGAGATCCTGTCCCCAGTGCGTCACCCGGTTCATGACGCCGTGATGAAGCCATGAATATCCTGCTCCTGTCTGCGACACAGCTGTGCCATAGGAACCGGAAGAGATGATATTGGTCCAGGGCCGGGGCGTGTCCGGACGTGTGATCACAAAGCTTTTTCCATCATTGGAAAATTGTCCGAATGGCGTTTTAAAGGGAAATTTTGGTTGAGACATACAAACAGCCTCCTGTTTAAATCCGAATTTTGCATTTTGACGAAAAATAAATAAAAAATAACTATATTATTGTAACAAATACAAGAGATTACATGTGAGAAAAAATCAGGGTATTTTTCTTTTAAGGTTTTTCACAATATGGTATAAATATGTATATTTATGGACAACACTGTTATGAATGAATCACTCGCACGACATGTTTGGTATGACAGGATAGCGGCATACGCCAGGTTTGTCAAGATCCAACACACGCTTTTTTCATTGCCTATTTTGTTTTCAGGAGCTGTTTTGGCACAAAGAGAATGGCCTTCCTGGAAAACAACATTCCTGATTCTTGTGGCTGGGACAGGCGCCAGAACCCTGGCTCTGGCGCTGAACCGTATTTTGGATTTGAAAATTGACAAGAAAAACCCACGCACCTCTTCCAGAGAGCTTGTGACTGGCGCGCTGAGTATTTGGGATGGGACTCTTGTGGCCATTGCCAGTCTGCTGACCTATATTTGGGCAGCTCAAAATCTTAATCAGTTTTGTCTCATGTGGAGCTGGGTGCCAATACTTTTTTTTCTGATTTATCCGTTTTTAAAAAGATTCACATGGCTTTCGCATTTTGGATTGGGAATCACCTGGGCTTTGGCGCCTATGGCAGGCTGGTTTGCGGTCCAACCAGGATTTAAAGGTTGCTGGCCTGCCGGGGTATTGGCTTTGTTTTGCTTTTTTTGGTTGTCTGGTTTTGACATCATTTACTCTACACTGGATGAGGCTTTTGACCGCAAGGAAGGCCTGTATTCTTTGCCAGCACGCTATGGCCGCCAGATTTCTCTTCGCATTTCCAGCATTCTTCACGGCGCTGCCTTTTTATGTGTGGCGGCTCTATATGCAACGACTTTGAGCGGTGTGGGGCCTGCCTTTTTGATGATAATGATTGGTTTTTTGCTTTTTCTTGAACATATATTCGTTGATCATGTGAATTTGGCTTTTTTTAAAATCAACGCGGTCACCGGGTTCATGGTCCTGGCCATGGTTTTTGTCGGGGTGCGATCCGAATTTTAAAAGTCGTAGGGGCGGGGTTTCCCCGCCCGATTAGTAGAAATTGGAAATTTGAAATTAGACATTTTATAAGGAGCCTTTATGCGGATTATTGTTGGGATTACAGGGGCGTCTGGCTCTATTTATGCTGTGGAATTTTTGCGACGGGTCTCTACCTCAGAAGAAGTTTATTTGATCATGTCCCGATGGGGCCGGTCTGTGATGACACAGGAAACAGGACTTTCCTCAGAAAATCTGGCCACTTTTGCTAAGAAAATTTTTTCCAATGATGACATGAACGCGCCTTTTGCGTCAGGCTCGAATGTGTTTGATGCTTTGGTCATTCTGCCTTGCACAACCACCACGCTGGGCAAAATGGCCAATGGGATTGGGGACAACCTCATCACGCGGTGTGCGTCTGTGGCGTTGAAGGAAAGACGCAAACTGATTATTTGTTTACGGGAATCCCCCCTGTCCACCATAGACTTGGAGAATGCATACAAACTTTCCCAAGCCGGCGCTACGATAATGCCTGTGTCCCCTCCTTTTTATAACAAGCCTTCATCCTTGCCGGATCTCATCAGCACTTATGTGGAGAGAGTGAGAGAAGCACTGGGTTTGCCTGTGGATGCCGGATGGAAAGGGAATGAATTGCAGTAACTTACAGTGCAAAGTTCGAAGTGCGAAGTCCGAAGTATAAAAGCCTTGTCAACGGCGTTCATACTCTGAACCCTGCACTTCCCGTTACTTCGCACCTCAAAAGCGCTGGCAGCGCCCCTACATCGATTCATTTTATCTAAATGGGCACTAAAATCGCGCCTCTTGACTTTTCTTTTTATTTCGAATTTCCAATTTCTAATTTCTATAATATATGCCTCTTAAAAATTTAAAGTCATTCGTTCAATTTCTGGAGAAACAAAACAATCTGAAACGTATCACAGCTCCTGTTGATCCGGAACTGGAAATCACAGAAATTGCCTGTCGCGTTGTAAAAAACAATGGCCCGGCTTTGCTGTTTGAAAGTGTAAAAGGATCTTCAATCCCCCTTCTTATTAATCTTTTCGGAAGCCCTCAAAGAATCCAATGGGCGCTTCACGATTCCCCGCAAAGCATTGGTCAAAAAATTAAATCCTTTTTTGAAGACATGATGCCCCCTTCTTTTCCTTCTTTGTGGACACATAAAAATATACTCTGGCGGGGCTTGCAAATGAAACAGCGTTACGCGGCCAAAGCCCCTGTGCTAAAAATGTCCGAATCCCCCAATCTTCATTCTCTGCCGGTACTAAAATGCTGGCCTCAAGACGGCGGCCCATTCATCACTTTTCCCCTTGTGATCACACAAAGCCCCAACAATAAATGCCGCAATACGGGGATTTACCGTATGCATTGTTTTGATCAATCCCATACAGGCATGCACTGGCAAGTGGCCAAGGGCGGCGGGTTTCATTATGGTGAAGCTGAAAGACAGAATCAAGAGCTTCCTGTGGCAGTGGTGATCGGATGTGATCCTGTCACCATGCTGGCCGGCGCCCTGCCTTTGCCTGAAGACATGGATGAGTTGGCTTTTGCAGGCTTTTTGCGCAATTCTCGCACTGCAATGACAAGACTTTCCAATGGGTTGAGTGTGCCGGCGAATGCTGAGATTATTCTGGAAGGAACAATAGCGCCTCATCAAAGACAAACAGAAGGGCCTTTTGGCGATCACTTTGGCCATTATTCTGCAGCGGCTTCTTTTCCTGTCTTTCATATTCACAAAATTCACAGGCGACAAAATCCGATTTATGCAGCTTCTGTGGTTGGCAAACCACCGCAAGAAGACAAGCATATTGGCAATGCCGTTCAGGAAATGCTTTTGCCGTTGCTCAAGCTTCTGCACCCGGAGTTGATTGATTTGTGGGCCTATTATGAGGCAGGTTTTCATAACTTGCTGGTGGCGTCTGTTAAGCAACGCTATAAAAAAGAAGCGCTTAAAACCGCATTCGGGCTACTCGGACAAGGACAAATGTCTCTGACCAAATGTCTGATTCTGGTGGACCCGGAAGTCAATGTGCGCCACTTCTCTCATGTGTTGAAAGCCATTCGAGAAAACTTTGACCCACAAAATGATTTCTATTTGATTCCTGGCACTTCTCAAGATACTTTGGATTTTACAGGTCATGCCATGAATTTGGGCAGCAAGATGATCATCAATGCCACGTGTTTTGAGACAGGGAGACGGGGAGACAGGGAGACGGGGAGACAGGGAGATGGGGAGACAAGGAGATGGGGGGATGGGGGGATGGGGAGACAGGGAGATGGGGTTGTTGAACATAGGAATTTGAAAGATTGTTTGTTGGTGGTTAAAGTGAAAGGAAACAGCCGGGATATTTTGCAGCGTCTTGTGAATGATCCAGTGTTTTCCTCTTTTAGGTTGATCGCCGCAGTGAGTGAAGATGTGCCTCTGGAGGATGAAGAACTTCTGATATGGGGCATTTTCACCCGGTTTGACTGCGCCCGTGATATTATTCCACGCAAAACCACTATACGCGGCGCTTGGTCCCAATATCAAGGGCCATTGGGCATTGATGCCACATGGAAACAGGGTTATCCGGATCCTGTGATCATGGATCCGAGTATTGTTGACAGGGTGAATAAACGCTGGGATGAATACAAAATCATATGAGCATTCATGATACCGGATTTAATTTGATCGATAAAAAATTAAATCCTATTTGGAAAAAAGTGCGCAATGGACAAAGGCTGACCTTTGATGACGGGCTTGTTTTATATAAAAGTTCTGATCTTTTGGGGATCGGACAAATGGCCAGATATGTGCGGGAAAAGAAGCATGGGAATAATGCTTTTTTTGTGGTGAATCAGCAGATCAATCCGACCAATATATGCTTGAATCATTGCCGGTTTTGTTGTTTTTCGCGCAAGGAAAGCGATCCGGATGCTTATGTGATGAGTGAACAAGAGATTGTGTCCAAACTGTCGCCTGAAATAAGAGAAGTGCATGTGGTGAGCGGGCTCTATGAGAAATGGTCTTTTGAGGACTATGTCAATATTGTACATGTGATTCACAACAAGTTTCCTGCCCTCCCCATCAAGGCGTATACAGCAGTGGAAATTGATTTTTTTTCACAATTGGCCAAAATGAGTGTGACAAGAGTTCTGTCCCGCCTTCAAAAAGCCGGGGTGGTGTGTTTGCCCGGAGGAGGCGCTGAGGTTTTTAGTGCGCGTGTTCAAAAAATTCTTTTCCCCCATAAAATCGGGTGGAAGAAATGGCTGGATATCCATCACACAGCTCATGAATTGGGGATTCGTTCCAATGCCACAATGCTTTACGGCCATATTGAAACGCTGGAAGAGAGGCTTATGCATATGCTAAAATTACGTCAACTCCAGGATCAGACCCATGGGTTTTTGTCATTTATCCCACTCGCTTTTCAGCCAGGGACAGCCGGTATAACCAAATATCAGACATCAGGTATTGATGATTTGAAAACAATCGCTGTCTCCAGATTGATGCTGGATAATTTTGACCATATCAAGTCTTATTGGGTGAGTTTGGGAAAGGAGATAAGCGCGATGGCGCTGATATTCGGGGCAGATGATGTGGACGGCACAGTGGTCGAGGAGAAAATCATGCACGCGGCCAAAGCAGAGTCTCCAGTTGCCATGGCCAAAGACAGCTTAATGTCTTTGATCCATCAGGCCGGGTGTGTGCCAGTTGAAAGGGATATGCTTTATCATTATTTATGAAAAAAAACAAAAAGCAGGCATTGAGGGTGGGATGGCTTTCTTATTTGAATACTGTGCCGTTTTACACGGCATTGGATTTTGAGAAAGTCCCAGCACCAAACCCGCGCGCATTGACAAGGTTTGCCATTCATGACAAGATTGATGCAGGCCCGGTCTCACTTGTGGACAGCTGGAAATTAGTGACCATTTTTGAACCTGTGAAAGATTTTGGAATCTCCGTCTACAAGCAAGCCAAAAGCGTGATCCTTTTTGCTCGCAAACCATTGGTGGATCTGCCCCACATGAAAATCGGCGTAACAGATGAAACAGCCACATCCGTTCATTTGCTTAATGTTTTGCTGACAAACAAATTTCAAATTAAGATGCATTTGCATGAAGGGTCAGCCGAAGACGATGATGCCCAGCTGCTGATCGGGGATAAGGCGCTTAAAATGTCAAAAGAAGAATCAATTCAATTTCCGTTTAAAATAGACCTCGCGGAGGAGTGGTATAAATGGAAAAACCTTCCATTTGTTTTTGCCCGCTGGATGGTTAAAAAATCAATCAATCCCTCCCTCAAAAAACGTCTGGCCGATCAATTGGAAAATTCATTGATTCATTATGAGAATAATATGCAGTCCATGGCAGAAACTCAATCCATGCAAACCGGTTTTCATCCGCGAGAAGTGGCTGATTACTTAAATTGTTTTTCCTATCGATTGGACCACAATGCCAAAATAGCTGAAAAAGTGTTCAATGCCATGATCATTGAGAGCCTTTCAAAATAGACATGTCTTTGAAAACCATTCACAACAAGATCCATCACAATGAGCGTCTTGACGAAAAAGACGGACAATTTATGCTGTCCGCTGATTGTGATCTTTTGGCCCTTGGGCAGCTGGCGCACCAAGTGCGATTGAAAAAAAACCCGTCAAGGCAAGTGACTTTTGTGATAGATTCTAACCCCAATTACACGAATGTATGTGAAACCAAGTGCTTGTTTTGCGCATTCCATCGTGCGCCGCACCATCCAGAAGCATACTGTTTGACAATTCCACAAGTGATGAGACGAATCAGAACAGCTGTTCGTCAAGGGGCCACCACCATTCTTTTGCAGGGCGGACATAACCGTCATATTGGGTTTTCTTATTATGTAGATTTAATTAAGACCACAAGAAAAAAATTCCCGCATGTGACCCCGCATTTTTTTAGCGCGCCTGAAATTCAATACATGTCCAAAATCTCACATCAGTCCGTGAGACAGGTTCTTCAGGCATTAAAAAATGCCGGGCAAACCACTCTTCCAGGTGGCGGGGCTGAAATTCTGTCTGACAGAGTGCGAAAAAAGATTTCCCCTGAGAAAGGGATATCACGAGATTGGCTGCAAGTGCACAAAACAGCGCATGAGCTGGGATTGAAGAGCACAGCCACCATGATGTATGGTCATATTGAAACGTCGAAGGATATTGTCAAGCACTGGGAATATATAAGACGGTTACAAGACAAGACAAAGGGGTTTACTGCGTTTGTGCCTTGGAGCTTTAAGAGGGCGCACAGCTGTGCCCCCTTACAAGCCGTCCCGCATGCCAGCCCCACATTGTATTTGCGCCTGTTGGCGGCTTCAAGGCTGTATTTGGACAATTTTGCACATATACAATGCTCTTGGTTTTCTGAAGGGAAAAAGACCGGTCAAGTGGCTTTGCATTTTGGGGCGGATGATTTTGGCGGGCTTCTTATTAATGAAGAAGTGCATGCAGCAGCCGGTTTCAGGAATAAGTGTTCCTTGGAGGAAATGACTCATTTGATCCGGTCCGCAGGCTTTGTCCCTGCGCAACGCAACACTTTATATGAAACATTAAAAACAAAAAGTAAATTCTAAATCCGAAACTTTGAAGAAAAAAACAAAAGAAAGAAAATCCAAAATTAAAAATGGCTCCTATTTTGAAAATTGTTTTTTTGTTTAGAATTTAGAATTTCGGATTTAGCTTTTTTTCTAGAAGGATGTATAATTTGGATTATAGGTTTATGTGTGAGCAATCCCTTTTGATGGGCCATTTGAAAAAGTTTTTTAATGGCTTTCTCCCCTTCAATGCCCATGTCTAAAGTGTCTTTGTTGACATACATTTTAACAAATCTTTCACCCACAGACGCATTAATACCTCTTCCAAACTTTAAGGCATAAGAGATGGCTTTTCGTTTGTTTTTATAGGCAAAACGAATACTCTCATAAAGGATATTGGCCATGTGCAACGCTGTTTGACGGCCCATGTCTTTGCGAACAACATCTAAACCCAATGGAATAGGAAGATTGGTTTTTTGGGCCCACCATTGTCCCAAGTCAATGACTTTCATTAGCCCATACTTCTGGTATGTGATTTGACCTTCATGGATAAGCAATCCGGCATCCACTTTCATTTTGTTGACCAAGGGCAAGATGCGTTCAAAAGATGTTTGTATAGGACGAAATTTGCTGCGGAAAAGACGCAGAAGAAGAAACGCTGTTGTCTCGGGTCCCGGCACAGCAATTTTGAGGCCTGACCATTCATTGGATTTTAGTTTTTCGATTTTCTCCGGATGACATACCAATACAGGGCCATAACCTCGTCCCACAGAAGAACCCACGGAAAGTATCCAATATTTGTCAGCCACCCTTGGATAAGCCGCTGTTGAAATGGCGGTTATATGATATTTTCCGTTTACGGCATCTTTATTGAGGGATTGTATGTCTTTGAGCACATGTGTCACCTGAAAACCGTTCAGGAGATTGTCCTTCAGGGACAGTCGCGATTGTTCTCTGCACATGCCATAAAACATGAAAGCATCATCAGGATCAGGACTATGAGCAACAGTGAGTATTTTGGTTTTTGGATGCATTTTGGAGTCCTTAAGAGAAAACAAAAAATTCACTCCTACAGGGAATCAACTGTTTTTAATATGATAGAAGACATGTTTTTTTCTGCCTGCTGAGCGACTTTGAGCACATCATGATGAGACAATGGTTTTCCAGATAATCCAGCCGCTTTATTGGCAACCATGGCAATGGCCAAAACTCTGATGCCCTTCTGATGGGCTGTTATGGCTTCTGGAATCATAGACATCCCCACCATATCAGCCCCCCATTTTTTGAATGCCTTAATCTCGGCAGGCGTGTCATAGGAAGGACCACAAACTGCCAGGTATATCCCTTCAGAGAGTTTGAGCTTCATGGAACGTGCAGCTTTCTTGGCGACATAGCGAAGATCCTTTGAATACAAATCAGTTAAATCAGAAAAACACAGGCTGTGATCACTATGATATGATCCCCGCAAAGGATTTTGCCCCATAAAATTCATATGGTCTTTGACAAGAACCAAATCTCCAGGCTTCAGAGACGCGGATATTCCGCCGACTGCAGAAGAGAGAATCAAGTTCCTGATCCCCATCTGTTTTAGAACATGAATGGGAAAAACAATCTGCTCCATAGAATAACCTTCATAAAAATGTGTCCGTCCCTGAAGCACTGCCAAAAGAGTCCCTTGGCTATGCCCAATAACCAGTCTCCCCGCATGCCCGGGAACACTTGGCTCAAGAAAACCTGGGATGTTTTTATAAGGGATAACAATAACTTGCGCAAGGTTTTGGACGACATGTCCCATCCCTGACCCCAAGACAATAGCTGTTTCAGGAAAGGGACGGCCACCCACTTTGGACTTAATGAATTGAATAGCCTGTGGAAGAACATCTTGGGAAAATAAAAATGCGCTCTTTTTGCGCATTTTTATTTTTTCCCTTTTTGTTTGAATCGAATCAGTGTGATGTCCAGGGCCAGGTTCAGATAACGATAATCTTTCAGCAATTCATCCCATAGAATCATTTGAAGAGATAGATTATTGACTTCGAATAAGTCCTGAAGACGCTGATGAAAAATGGATTCGTGCAGTTGGCCCTCAGGCGGAGGCCCCAGAACAATGGCAATGACCAAGTCATTTTTCTGGCATTTTTCCAAAAATAAATTATAAGCAATTCTATCGTCCAAAACATACGGTATTTCCATGGCTGCATGCAAGTGAAACTTAAGTTTGTGTTTTTTGATGATGTCTTCAAATTTTTGTTTCATTTGTCCGAGTTCACGCGATCTCCCATGCGGGTAGAAAAACGCCACAGGTATGCTGTTGGGGTCTGTTGGCGGCGTATATTCGTCTTTTTCCTGCGGCACCTCAATGGCCGGTTCCGGCGGCAATGAAGGCGGCGGTTCCACAGGCGGCATGGGCGGCGGGGGTGGCGTCACAGGTGGAGGCTGGTTTAAGCCAATGTCAAAAACCGGTATCCCCATATCAGCCATGGCACCTGCTGCAGCGGTTGTTTCCTG
>JANQER010000197.1 GCA_028278255.1 Elusimicrobiota bacterium
ACCATCTGTCCGAGGTCGCGTTCTGCCGAAACGCCCACGACGCGATGGACGGGGCCGATTGCGCCGTTATTGTCACCGAGTGGAACGAGTTCCGCGCGCTGGATCTTGAGCGGATGAAGACCCTTTTGCGCTCGCCCGTGCTGGTCGATATGCGCAACATCTATCAGCCGGACGAGATGGCAGGGGCCGGCATCACCTATTATTATCGTGTACGCGGCTATAATGCAGACACTGAGTCTGATGACAGCAATGAAGTGTCTGCTGTTATTCCTTTGATCATCAATACGCCCACAGACCTCATCGCCGCACCTGTTTCCCTGACGCAGATTGACCTGGCTTGGACAGATGTGTCTGGCAATGAAGAAGGATTCGAAATTGAGCGCAGTGAATCAGACAGTGCGCACTTTGTTCAGATAGCCACAACAGTGGCCAATGCAAATTCTTATCAAGACACAGGGCTTGTGTCAGGCACCACATACTATTACCGCATCAGGGCGTACAATGGCTCATACCATTCAAATTACAGTGCACTGGCTTTTGTCATGACATTTGTAGCGCAGTCAGATGATCCCATTGTTGACGGTGTGGAAATCCCGCTCAATCCCGGTGATATCAAAGTGGTGGGATCTTTGGAAGGGAAAGGCGCGGTCAATCCTGACAAAGGCGATACAGTCAAAATATTCTATTTGGGCAACAACCCCGGCCAATTCAAATGCCTGATATTCTCACTCAAAGGCGAGCTGGTTTGGGAAGGCATCAAAAACAGCGTGACCGGCTATTTTGAGTGGATTCCCAAAAACATTGCTTCAGGCGTCTATATCGTCCACATCAAAGGTCCAGGCATCAACAAAAGAAAGAAAATAATCATTATTATGTAGGGGCGGGGTTTCCCCTCCCGTTCAGGCCGGAAGGATGGCTATTGAATTGCATCGCGGGCAATTTGAGCGCCTTGAAGATAATCATCATAGTCAATGGGCGCTGTGATGCCGAAGTCTGCAAGAAAATCTATTGTTTCACTGATACTTAAATCCAATTTTTTTGATAGGTTGCCTAAAGAAATTTTATTGTTTTTGTATGCCAATAACATTTTATATTTGAACCCGTCTTTTAGTAATTCTCTGGCTTCAGTGGATTTCTCTTTGTGTTCCTCGCGCGCCAAAGCGTTTAAAAAAACATACTCTTCTTGGCTTAATCTCAGGCTCATCACTGGCATGGCATTACTCCTCTCCGCTGATTTGACTGCGGGCATCTTCCAGAATTTGAATATTATATCTCCCGGCGTTTTCTAATTTCTTTAATTTAAAATTTGCCATTTTGAAGGATATTTTTCCTTTTTTGAATAATTCAATCAATACTCTTATGGCAGTAAAAAACGGGACCCCCATGATTTTAGCAGCTTTGATGCCGGGCCCGTCATCTATCCCCAGCGGTATTTTTGATATTTTTGCCAGCAGTAGAGCTGCGGCTTCACCTTTTCCTAGGTTAAAATCTTTTTGCAATTGTTCCCGTTGAGGAGCATCTGTTTGTTTTGAAACCTGAATATGACGGCTATGCAGCAATCTGCTGATGAGTTTGGCGTCGTATAAAGTCGGCTTGGCCAAAACCTCATCACGCACTTCAACGGGGATAGTGACCAGCGTTTTTACCGTTAAAAGCTGTAAAAGATCTGTCTTGGCCAAGAGAATAAGAGTAGACGAGTCTAAAATTATCATGTAGTATATCCTACTACAAAAGTATACACCTCTTTCCTTTTTTTGTCAAGATATTTTTTATGATATGTATGATATGGGGGACAGTGTGCCAAGAAAAACTGGATGTATCTGATAGGGTGAAAGTCCCTGTGGAGTAAGACCTATCCAGTCACTCCTATTGAGTGTTGCAGACATGAAGGAGCCCCAGGTAAGCGAGCGACACGGTTGAAGCATACACAAAGAACCATGAAAATAACTGCTTAACTGCCAGTGTCCCCTATTACGAGTGTCCCCTATTACGGCGTCATCTAATTTTTTTTTGCCATTGAATTCCCATCAATCACAGGATATATTACATGGGACGATGAAAACAATTTAATACATAACCAATGACACATCGCCGTTATTTAAAGAATAAATAAAAAATGCAATGCTTTTGTAGCTGCCCGATTCATCGGGCTCTTTGAAATGATCATCACACGGTCATCAGCTTTTTAAAAACGCCTGATAAATCAGGCAGCTACGAAATACATATAAAAACCGAATAACCATGCAGACCACCAAGCGCGGCAGACACGGCCGCGCCGGTGACTTTTTTGTAAGACTTGAAAGGAGCTTCAAATGAAATCAAATATATTAATAGGTATACTGCTGTTTTCTTATGCCACAATTGCATTCACCAGTGAACTCCCGGAGAGTTTCAAGAATTATCAAAGGATTGTTCTTCTTCCTGATAAAGCTGAGTTTTTTATTCCAAAAGGGATCAAAGTATCAAAAAAATATGAGATTGTTAATGATTCTATTAATGGAAATATAAAAAAAGAAATAGCCAGGTTCTCCATTAGTAAAATCAAATTCAAAATATCATTTGATGCCGGCCCAAGCCAAGACCCGGTTTATATGGTAAATGCGATAGTTGGGAACAAAGAGCACAGTGCTCATATCGATGGGGACAAAATGTTCATTTCCTGGAGTGGCAGTATATTTAGTGATTTACGCAGCAATCAGCATTATGATAAAAAAAGAAAATTCAATGTAACAGAAAACGGCATTTTTGAAGCCGGCCAGCCTTTTTATTATGTAGGTTATAAATGTGAGTTAACCTCAGCCCTCACAATAACGTCTGAAATGTGTGGAGACGGAAATGTTATCGCGCAAATCCCAAAAGGCGGCAATGTCGAGGTGTTGCTTCACAAAAAACCATCACCTGCTTCTAATACATGCACAGGCACCAAGAAAATGCCATTTCTTGTAAAAACTTCTTTTGGATTAGTCGGTTGGGCCGAAACAAAGTCAGGCTACTTTTCAGAACCTGGAGAACCACTATCGTGCATAAGATATTTTGGAGATTAGCAGAATTGGGTTGAATTGTCTAAACCGCATTGGGGTTAAAAAGGCTCAATTGCTTTAATGTTTTTGAAACGAAGAAAGCCTCTGTCTTTGGTATAAAAAGTCGATACCCCATGCACTTTGAGCACAGACACAATAAGGGCATCGGGAAAATCATTCCCTTTCAAATGCAAAGAAAAGACCTCTTCCTTGTATATTTTCCATAAATCACCTTCTTCCCCGATGCAAACAACATGCGGCAGTCTTAAAATACTTTCCACGATGTCAAATGATTGTGAAGATGTCAGGGGTTTTGGGAGAATAGCGGCATGCGTGGATATTCTTAGAAAAGCATGCACAACAGGATAAGGCATCATCCATGATTCTTCTTTTTGTGCGCATGTTTCGATAAATTTTTTGGCAGACTGATGAAACTCACTGTCCTGGTTCACAGCATAAAGGAGGAGGTTGGTGTCCACGGCAAAACTCATGATTTTTCCTTGTCAAACGCAGCCCATATGGCGTCTTTGTCTTCCAGGGGAATAAGAGGTTTTCCCATTGTATATGTTTTCATTTGAAAATCTTTTTCTTTTTTCTTAAACTGCTCGAATTTTGTCTTTAAGCCAAGAGACAATAGTTCAGAAATGACTTCCCCCAAATGGCAATGTTCCCTTTGTGCCACAAATTTGACTTTTCTGAAAATAGATTCATGCAAACTAATAGTTGTGCGCGTCATATAGATCCTCCTGTTTCATTATAATCCATGTTTCATCAATATGCAATATATTTATCATACTGATGAATTCAGTTCTTTTAAGGCTAAAATGTGACAAAAATGTGTCATGCTTGATATATATTTGTGTCCCTGTCTGTTTATCCTTATGATAGAAAGAAATCTGGTAATGTCAAAAGAAAGATGAAAAATGACAGAAAAAAATATTGATTATCAATGGTTTTCAGTGTTTTGACAGGGGGAGGGAATTTTTTATTGAAAAATGCTCAAAAACCGCGCCTTCGGCGCCCATTCAAATTAAA
>JANQER010000204.1 GCA_028278255.1 Elusimicrobiota bacterium
CAGGAAAAACCATTCACTTGGGTTTTCTCCCTCGCCTGTGTCCAAAGCCCAGGAAGACAGATTCCCATCCAATACCAAACCAGTTAACAAATGCTTGGGATCATCCACCCATGGACCAAAGCGCATGCCACATTCCGTGCCTGCACAAATCATCTTTTGATCCACAGTGTGAAACGCAGATCCCAAAGACAAGGACACGTGCGGCGCTGAGGTGTCCACTGTGACAAAAAAATCATTGTCCTGCACATGAATCCGATAATCTCCCTCTGGCACAAAGAGTGCGCTGCTGTCCCGTCCGTCCCACACCATAGAAGCTTCGCCAGGCACAGTGTGATTTTGAGATATGGTGTGCACCAGCATGTCCTGGCTGTTGTAAATATCAAAGTCCACCTGCACAGGCGTGATCACATAATAATGCAAGGTCATATTGTCTTGAATGCCGTCACCATTCGGCGAAAACACTTGAGGCGTGAGAGAAAAACCACCCAAACTGTCCGGCACATCGCGGCCCGGCCACCATGTTTTTTTCTGAACCACTTTTTGATTGCCGGCCTTGTCAGCCGCTGTGAGCCGTACATGATAAATCCCAGCCTCATCCGGCGGAAGCCATTGGGCCAAAACACCATCAGTCACCGGCGTGTCAGACACAGGACCAATGGGTTCCCAATCATTCAAGGCAGTTGCTGATGTGTAAGACAGTGTGTAATGGGAAAAATTCAAATCTTGTGCTGTGCCATGAATGATCAAACCATTATCATTATTGTCAGGCTCAAACCTGAACCAAGCTGTCAGATTCAACAGAGACGTCATGTACCCCAGGTTTTTTTGACCATAATCCAAAAGAAGAAATTTCCCCGAAGGGCTAAACGAGTAGCTTGATCCGTCTTTAAAAAATGCGTATTTTTTTTGACCGGACAAATCCAATACAAAGTGGCCGAAAGGATTCTGCACTGTATAGAAAAACAAATTTTGATCAGTCGACAACCCTGGAAAGGGCTCAATGGATTTATTTTTATCCCCAAGCCGGGTGAATTGCAATGAATTGTCTTTGCGGTCAATCACACCCACATGATCATAAAAATCACCGCAATAGTATTGGCCTATTTGATCTGTGCACACCTGGTGATCCACTGTGACTCTTTCTGTCAAAGCGATTTTTTGTCCATCCTCAGACCACTGCACATGGGAGATGCCCAGATTATCAGGCGTGGCTGTATAAATTTTTTCTTGCACGCCATTCACGTCAAACATCCAAAGACCTGTTGCGGGTGTCCAAGGACCATAAGGGTCCCATTCCGCATAGTACAAGCGGCCGTCCATATAAACGCCTGTTTTTTGATCAGGCGACACAAACACTTGCTGCACACCATTGTCTTCAGGAAAATCAGGCACCAGCAATTCAGCAGGCGCACCCATGGCACTGTACAGCCAAAGCTGTCTTTCGAGTAGAGAGGTGACGTGGAGAAAGGTATTGTTTTCCATCCACTGCACAGAGCCGGATACTCGGAAATCACCCAAAATGATTTTGTCAGACCCGTCAGCCTTCACAGCCAGGGTCCTGTACATCCCTGCTTGGCTGTCATAAACAGAACACAGCACACGATGCCCTTCAGGCGCCCAAGAAACAGTTTGAATGGATCCGGGATGCGCCACAGATTCCAAAAGCACATTGTTTGTGCTGTTCACATGAAAAGCCTGCAGAGACCGGCTCGAACCATCATCCGCCTTGTATAAAAGGTATTGGCTGTCTGAAGACCAAATCATGTCATCCAAAGACCCTGAGACAGAGGTGACGGCATAAGACACCATGCCGTCTGTCTCAACCACATACAGATTCTGAGTGGATGAGTCTTTTTCTATAAAAGCGAATCTCCGGCTGTCAGGAGACCAGGTGATTCTGTGATACCGATAATAGGATGTAAAAGCAGCCGCCATTTCCAAACCAGCGCCATTGCTCTTCATCACCCACAGCGCACCAGTGCCTTCAGAGCAGGCTTTATAAATATTGCCTGTGCGGCAGATTTTGTAAGGCTCAACAGCCATCAAAATTCTCTGCCCGTCCGGAGAAGGCTGCACAGCCACTATTTCTGTTCCCGGAGACATCAGCTCTGCCGGCAGATTCCATGCATCTGGCGTGAGACGTGTGATATCGCCATGTACATCAGCCAGGTACACACCCGCATCCACCTCACTGTGGCCATAGGCAATACAATTTCCCTGCGGGTTTTTTTCCGTACACATGGCTGACAAAGGAAAGTACATGATCTGGCCGGCATCATTATTGAGCCAGCCGCCTGATTTCCAGCCAAAGGAAGAAAACAAATTGTTATTGTGTTTTAGTGTTGTCCCAGGCCCTTGATCCGGCAAGGATTCTGTCAGATTCTTTTCCCACAAATATAAGGTGCCCCAGGCTTGACTAAACAAAGATTGATTGTTGTCCTTAATGGCCTGGGCAGACGCCAATGTGTGGTCATTTATACCATTGAGCGCTATTTTGTATGCACCATCAGGCACCATATTGTTTTCCTGGTCTGTGCCATCCCAATACACACTGCCTTGGCCTAAAAAAGCAGACACGTCCAATTGCTGTATGGGCTGATCAGCTTCATTCTCAATCACAGCCTGCTCCACTGTGTGCGTGCCGGACAAACGATAAAACAGTTCAGTGTCATCCTGCACATTGTCCCCATTGGGGGAAAAATAAACATGGGACAAAAACAAAGACGCGTCCTGCACACCCAAAAGCCGAAAAGCCTGGTTGTTCTGTTCATGGCTTTCCTGAATGTCATTCATGGGATCAATTTGCACAAACACAGACTGAACACCGGCAGAGCCCATAAAACTGATTTGTGCCAAAGCATTGGCCTGTGCGGGGATCAAAGGAATCACTTGATCAGCGCCTATGGGCACGCCCCCCAAATCCGGGTCTCCGTGAAAGAACCGGACCAATACATTTTCTGCGGCTTGTTCACCTGTGTTCATCACCTCCACTGACACCATCACTGGTTCGCCTTCATGAGGAAATGCCGGTGAAAAAGAAAGGGATTCAGACTGCACAACCAGATCAGGATAAGACGCAATCAACACATTGATAAAAGCCATGTTGTCCTGCTCATCAAACTCCGGCACAGCATCAGCCGCATCCACTTGCACATAAATCATTCTCTCCCCGGATGTGTCCACAGGATCCCAATTCACATCTGCCAGCACTTGTGTGTTGGAGGAAATCACAGGGAAGGAAACAGCCCCAATCAAAACACCCCCCAGACCAGGATTCCCATTATAAAAATCCACTGACACATTCACAGCCTCTGAAAAGCCATTGTTGTGCACAGGAACAGAAATGGCGCAAGCGCCGCCCTGCACAATAGGATCAGACACAAACAATTCTTCTTGATTCACTTTGAGATTCGGGGCAGTGGTGGGAAGAATGTCCAAAACAGAAGACACACTGTTATTGTTTTCCAAAAGCTCTGAAAACGCATCATGCGGATCTATGACCGCATGCACGGAAAATTCAGCCACAGGCGTGTCCACATGCCAGGGGATAGAAACCATTTGGCTCTGCCCAGGCAAAAGATTGACAGTGACTTCTCCTATTGTGAGCAGATTGTTTAATTCAATGGAAAAACGAACCAAAGCCGCAGACACTGCCAGCGTGCCCCTGTTCCCCACTTGAGCCGACAATGTCATATCTGTTCCCAAGGACACTGGATTCTGTGAAAAGGTCAAGGTTGACACATACACATCCACTGTGTCCTGCACAGGCAAAATCACAGACACCTGATTATTGGTTTCATCGGCTTCCGGCACTTCATTGAGTCCATCCACCACACACACATATTCTCTGGACACATTGTCAGTCACATCAAAAGGAAATGTCACAGGCACACTGCTTTGCGCCAACACATCCAACCGGGTTTCAGCTTTCAGCAGTCCAGAGGCATCATTTTCATACAATTGCACCAAAACTTGTGAAGCGCCTGTGAGACCCCGGTTTTTCAACTGAACAGAAAACGTTTCTGACTGCGGCACTGTCTGCACCATTGTTGGGATCATGGGCGCGCTGGACAAAACAATGGTCAATTCCGGCTCCAGGGGAGGTGATTCAATAACCAATTCCACAGAAACCACATTGTCGTTTTCATCATATTCCAGCAGGTCATTCAAAGGATCCACTTGTGCAAAGACCTGATGCACCCCGGACAAACCCTCTGTGTTCCACTCCACACTCACTGTTATATGCGCATTTCCCGGCAAAGAAGGGATGATGACTTCCTGACTGATGACATGAGCTGGATCATCCTTATAAAACCGCACGCGCACATCAGTCACAGGATAAATATCCTTGTTTTTCACCTCAGCGGACAATGTCACAATATCCCCGTCAATAATATCCAGGGTTGAACATAAGACACTTTCCACTCCCACATTGGGCATTTCCCCTGTTTGTATGGCGCGTACAGCCAAAGCTGTTTCGTACACGCTTTCTTGCCAGCTGCCATCAGCCAATTGACTGTTTTTCAGAAAATTTAAGGCTTGATTGATGCCTGTTTGCGAAAAATTTGTTTTCATCAGGCACAACAGAGCAGCTGCTGTTTCGTACCCCGTGCTCATGGGCCGGCCAAAACCACCGTCAGGATTTTGCTGTGAAGACAGCCAATTCTCACCGGCCGCAAACAGTGATTCAAAATGTGGAAAATTCAGATCTCTTAATGACAGCACCTCTGCTGTGCCCAACACCGTGCTGGGTTGATGTGAATGAAATCCCCAGCCGCCGTCTGCGCGCTGTTGTTGCTGCAAAAATGCAAGCGCCTGATATAAATAATCTTCTCTGGCCTGCACAATATGCGATGCATAAGGCGCCGGCACCCATCCGTTTTGAATCAGCCATTGATCCAAAGCGCCTTCACGCACAGGTCCTGTCACTGCCTGCAGGGCCAGTGCTGTGTCCAAAGGCGTGGGCACATGATTCAAACCCAATCCCCAAGCCACAGTGGATGACCGCACATCATATAAATAATTCAAATCGCCTATGGAATCAGAGGACAAAGCCATGAGTCTGCGGCTCACCACCTCCACGTCCTTTTCCGCATAAGAAGTCATCCAAGCCAAACCTTGTTCATATGCCGAAAAAGCAGATGAAATGCTTTTGAGCAATTCACACACTTCATAAGTGTCACGCATGCCTGTCCAGTCAGAATCCATCCATTGACCGTCAGGCTGCTGATGCGCCAAAATCCAGTTCAAACCGTCTGTTAAACTAAAAGGCGCCAAACGCGGGCCGCTGGATGGCGGCAAAACAGGCGGGCGTGGTTCCTGTGTCTGCGCCATATCTTCCGGATACACATCCACAACACCTTTGCCGTGTGTCAAAATAATAAACCGCGTGGAAAATGCCTTGCGGATCTGATTGATTCTCGCAATGTCCATGTCCTCCACTGTTTGTCCCGGACGCACCAAAAACACAAACCCCAAACGAAAGCGTTTGGGAGACACATTGACTGAAGGGATTCTTTCCCCTTCTGCCGCCACAATGTCATGAATAGAGATGGTATGGGAAGACCCTGTTATCACAGCCCCTGTTTCAGAAATCCTGTTGGGATTCACAGCAGGATTATCAATGAGCAGAAAATCCGGCACATCGGATTTATCCGTAAAACCCATGAGATAAAGATCCAAAGGGCTGTACACGCTCCGGGTCCGGCCCATGGCTGTAAAAGTATTGTCCCCATTTTCGCGCCAATGATGGCCGTACAAAACAGAATTGCCTGTGTCTGTTAAAAAGCTCCAATGAAAATAATCATCCTGAAGAGCTGCGCTTAAATTGTTATTGGCATCCTGAAATTTCACATGCACAGCCCAGCGGTGCGCCAATTCATGGGCCAGCAAAGAAAGCGTATGCTCAAATGCCATGTCTGTGGGATCTGTGACCAGTTCCCTGACAAACCCCATGTCCACATATCCCTGAAGTTTGCCGCTGCTTCCC
>JANQER010000255.1 GCA_028278255.1 Elusimicrobiota bacterium
CCATCCAAACCCGGACACACGTCCCATAAGGGAGCGTTCACAAAGGAAGGGAAGAAAAGCATTGTAAAAAATATTGCTGCTGGCAAATCCGATATTGCCGATGACAAAGAAAACAGCGCCCAACTTCACATTCCCGGGTTTGACAAAAAAAAGCCCCACGCAGGCCAGGCAGCCCATCACCCAGAAAAATTTCAAAAATGTTTTTTTCTTGCCGGAGAAATCCGCAATAGCGCCCAGCAAAGGCGCTGTGGCAAAAATAATCAGCATGGACAGGGAAACAATCAGGCTCCACAAGGCGGTCCCGGACAAAGTGAAGGAGAGAAGAGAAACGCCTTCCGGAGGCACCACTGTCTGGACAAAATACACATTAAAAATCACAGCCAGTATGGTGGTGGCAAAAGCTGAGTTGCCAAAATCGTACAAAGCCCAAGCAATGGTTTGTTTGTTTAACCAATTTGGCTTAATCATAATATTGAAATTAGAAATTGGAAATTGAATGTTTTAAATTTCTAATTTCCAATATCCAATTTCAATCGAAACTCCTTTCTATCCATTCCATGGGATTGACGCGCTGGCCGGCAATGGCCAATGACCAATGCAAATGAGGCCCTGTGGCAATGCCTTCAGCGCCCATCAGCCCAATGGGTGTGTTTTGTTCAATCATGGCGCCCGCCTCCACCAAGGTTTTTTCCATATGAAGATAATAAGTGAACACATCCTGCCCGTGATCCAGCAGCACACAATGCCCCAAAGTTTCAAGGCCCCCTACATAAGCCACGCGCGCACGATTGGGCGCCACTATCAAGGTGCCGGCTTCATTGGCAATGTCTGTCCCGGAATGCGCGGTCCGCCTTTTCCCTTTTCCATAAAGACGGCGCGCGCCAAACACAGATGACACAATGCCTGTGGTTGGCATCACAAAATAACCGGACCAAAGCTTTTCTTCCAGATTGTGCACGGTGTAGATGTCACGCAAATTTTTAGAATCTCTGCGCACTTTCCCGCTCTTAATCAGCGCTTCCAAAGCAGGCGTCAGCCGGACATGTCCGCTCGGATAATCGCCGGCAGCCACGGTAAATGTAATGGTGCTTTGAAAAACGCGCCCTTTGTGGAGCTCTGCATAGAACAGAGCATGTTTTTTCCCGGGGGGCTCCATGGAATCAATGCCCACAAGCGCCCGCCAATTGTTTTCACCTTTTGAATAAAAATAGGATTTTCGCTCATTAAAATAGAGCGCTGTGTTTTTCAAGGGTTTGTTGGCACGGTACCACACAGCAAGCGTGTTCCCGGCTGTGACTGTGGAAGGCAAAACAGAGAACTCAACCTGCAGCGGCTTCCGCCCCTTGGCCCAAGCAGGTGAAAAAAACAAAAGGCAGATCATAGACACCATCAAGGGAATTAATAAATGTCTCACTGAATTCAAAAAGCAAGAATTGGGTTTTCTTTTCATAACAAGCTCCTTAAAAAATCTTTTTTTGATATTTCATTTTATCTTTTTTGAACCATCGGTTTTGCTTTTCAGTGTTCATCCGTGTTTATCCGTGGTTTCATATTTTTTTATTAAATTTTTGACATTACCACAACCAAATGACTTACCACCGTCAATAGAGTAGAAAAGAATAAACTCAACAGATTATTGCAGAGCACCACAGACAAGCACAGACAAACGCACACAGATATTAACAAACAAAGAGAGGTGTTTGTGTCCTTTGTGTTTTTATTTTTACTTTCCCACACAGAAGCGCGAAAAAATGGCATGCAAAATTTCATCATTGATTTCCTTGCCTGTTATTTGGTTCAGATTGTCCAAGGCTTTGCGTAAATCCAATGTGATGCATTCTTCATTGCAGGACGCCCCGGCTTCTTTGATCCCTTTTTGCAGAGACTGAGAAGCTTCTTTTAAAAGACTTTCATGACGCACATTGATAACAGTCGGCACAGGTGCGGACTCTTTTGAAAAGCAGCCGGCCCTTGATTGAATGAGAATAGCCTTTTCCAGCGGGTTAATCCCTTGTCCTGAAACGGCGGACGTCAATACATGGTTTGATTTGCTGAGACATGGGATTTGAAATTCCTTTATTCTGCCAAGCAGCTTGTTTTTAGGCACAAGGTCCTGCTTGTTAAAAGCAAAAACCACTTTGGCGTTTTTCAAAAGCTTTATCACCTCCCGGTCTTCTTGAGACGGCGGCTGAGAAATGTCCAAAACCATAATGGCTATGTCAGCGGTGTCAATGGCGCGCTGCGCGCGCGCAATGCCTTCAGATTCTACACGGCAGGTGTGGGATCTGAGGCCGGCTGTGTCTGTCAGGATAACAGGGACGTCATTTATCACAATGCGCTCTTCCAGTGTGTCGCGCGTTGTGCCGGGCACTTCCGTCACAATGGCTCTGTCATGATTGAGGAGTGCATTGAAGAGTGAAGATTTCCCTGTGTTGGGTTTGCCCACCATGACCCCGCGGATCCCTTCGCGAAGCAAACGGCCTTGAGGGGCTGTTTGGATCAGCCGGTGAATTTGCTGCTCAAGTGAACGCAAATTTTTCAAAAGATTTTTTTGAGAAAGAGCAGGAATCTCATCCTCAACAAAATCCAAATTGGCTTCCAGCTGAGCCAAAAGTTCCACCACTTGCTTTCGCAGTTTTTCTATGTGTGCGGACAAACGGCCTTGTCTTTGTTCCATGGCCAATCGTCTGAAGGTGTCTGATTGAGCGGCAATCAAATCCACAACAGCCTCTGCTTGCGCCAAATCCATTTTATTGTTCAGAAAAGCGCGTTTTGTGAATTCCCCTGGATCAGCCAGACGTGCGCCTGTGGAAAGGCACAAATCCAAAACGCGCTTCAAGAGCAGTGTGCTTCCGTGGCATGATATTTCCACCACATTCTCGCCGGTATAAGAGCGCGGGGCTTTGAAAACAGAGGCCAGGGCGTCATCGATTTTGTGTTTTCCTTTAACAATGTGGCCGTGATGAATGGTGTGTGAACAGGCTCTTGACAAAGGGGAAGTGCATCGGAAGGTCTTATCAGCGACAAAAAAAGCTTTTGGGCCGGACAATCGAATCACGCCAAGTCCGCCCTTTCCCAGCGGCGTGGCAATAGCAGCAATGGTGTCATTGATTGAGTTCATATTTAAAATTGATCAATATTGTCGTAGGGGGGGTCTCCCCGCCCTATTAATAAAAATGTTGACAATAATGGTTTATTCGGGCGCGGGAACCGCACCCCTGCTATTTGCTCTTTAATCGCACAACAACCTTTCTATACGGCCCTTCACCTTCAGACACTGTTTCCACATCTGCTTCATTGGCCAGGGTGTGGTGGATCAATTTGCGTTCATTAGACTCCATGGGGTCAAGCCTATACACACGGCCAGTGCGCCTGACTTCATTGGCGGCATAATGGGCCATGTCCACAAGTTCTTCTTTCTGGTCAGAAGGCTCTGTTTTTTGCCAATCAAAACGAATCCATGGCCGGCTTTTGTCTCTATTGCTGGAAACAATATTGAACAGGTATTCAAAAGAGCTCAGATCCTGGCCGCCTTTGCCTGCGATTTTATCAGGATGCGCTGTTTTCAGCCTGATCAGGGGATTGTGGTTGTCCTGTGAATTTGTCTCCCATGTCAAATCATCCAGCCCCAGCAGCACTTTCCATTTTTCCAATAGCACATCAGGCTGGATAGGTTCTTTTTTAATGGCGCGGGAGGGCGGGGTTGGTTGTTCATTGGCGCGTGCATGCTGATCGCCTGGTGACGCCATGCGGCCTGTGTTGAGTGATTGCTGGGGGGTGACTGGATTGGGTTTGGCCGGCGCACGCTCCTCTCGCGGCATAGGCGCGCTTGGCTTCTTCTCGTTATTGCGTGCTTTGTGAGAGAAAATTGATTTTTGGTCATTAAAAGAAAATTTTTTCTGATGATCCCGGTCTGTCCGTTGAGAGCGGCGTTTTTGGTTCTGCGCATTTGTTTGGTTTTTGGATGGACGGTTTCTGTCTTCTCTTCGGCGGTTTTCCTTGCGCTGAATGGTTTTTTGTTCTTTTTGTTCCTCTTCTTTTCCTGCGGCGCCTTTTTTTTCAGTGATCTTTACGCACATGCGTCTGTATCCGAAAAGGCTAAAAAGAGAAGACGTGAGTTCGTCGGTGACCTGAATATTGACTTCATTCTCAGTCAGATTGAGCTTCCGCAGGCCTTTTTGAACCGCTTCCTGAACAGAAGGGGCCTTCCCCGTCCATTTTTTCATATTAAATTCCTTCAAAACTTTTAACCACAGAGAACTCTAATCCTACAAACTTAGACCATATCTAGCGACATAGACAGAGGGCACGGAGAAAAACATTTTCAAGGAAACACGAAAGGCATTGCCGGCTTTTACTTTAAAAAACATCACTCAGTGATCTCTGTGCGCCCTGTGGTTTTGTCTTATGCTTTTGCTTGTTTTTTGAGGAGAAACAATTGAATAATGATTGTCAGCATGCTGTTGGTCAGCCAGTACAGCACCAAGCCCGAAGGCATTTTGAGAAAAATGAAAATAAACACAATCGGAAGAATATACATCATGCGCGCTTGTGTGGGGTCAGCGGTTGACATGGTCATTTTTTGCTGCAAAAGCATGCCCAGGCCCATCAAAATCGGAAGCACGTAAAAAGGATCATAAGCAGACAGATCTTTGACCCATAGAATCCAAGGCGCATGGCGCAATTCATAAGCATTTCGCAGCGTGGTGTATAGAGCAAAGAAAATAGGCAGCTGCACAAGCATGGGAAGACATCCTTCCAGCCCCATGAATTTCATGCCGTGTTTTTTGTATAAATGCATCATTTCCGTGTTCAGCCGCTGCCTGTCATTTTTAAATTGCTCCTGAATTTTTTTCATTTGAGGCTGCACAGCCTTCATTTTCTGGCTGTGGTGAAAACTCTTTACAGTCAAAGGAAAAACCAAGATTTGAATACAAAATGTCAGGATAATAATGGCCCATCCATAATTGTGCGTGAGGGTAAAAAAGTAAAATAAAGATTTGTGGATGATTTTTCCCAGGCTTCCAAAAAACCCGAAATTAACAGCTCTTTGCAGGCTCATGTCCAAATCCGCCAGCGCCTTATAATTTTTGGGGCCCACATAAAAACGGATGATTTGTTCGGATGACCGGCCAGGCGCCAGGGTTTGTTTGACAGGATGATGAACACTGAAATACTTTTTATCCTTTTTCACGGACAAAACAATGTTTTCTTTTCTTTCATTGAGAAATATGGCCATAAAATAGAGGCCGTCCACGCCCCACCATTGGAATGGGCCCTCTTGCGGGGAACGTTTCATCTTGATCAAGCGCGGCTGATCAAAGGCCAGGGCGCGCTGGGCCCGTTGGCTGATTTTTTCATCAATGTCCTGGCCGGAGGCTATGCCAGGCCCCCATCCAATGGCATAAGAGCCATCCACTGATTCAGCCCCCTCATTTTTTACTGTGATGGACAATTCATGGATATTGTCATCGGACAATTGAAGAGTTTTCTTCACAGCTAAGCCGTCATTTCTCTTTCCTTCAAACACTATTTTTTGCGGACCCTCTCTTGTGATGGAAAATTCAATGTCAGGGAAAGTGTCAAGCGGCCTGAGATTAAGATCATTCTCCGGCACAAGAGGCGTTAACCGGCCTTCGGCATTTTCTTCTTGAAACCACCATTGATGCACAGAAGCGCCGAAAACATTAAAAGCCATGCGGTTTTTCCCAAAATCCATCTCAACGATTCTCTCGCGTGCCATCATGGGAGACGGCATGGGAACGGTGTTTGCGGCTGCAGAGGATGGTCCGGGGGATTGAGTATTGTGAGACAGGGTTTCAGAAGAGCGGGGTTTTTGTTGAGCCGCTGCCAATGCCCTTTCCTGGCTGGCTTTTTGAGCCGCTATTCTCTGCGGACGCATCACAAAAATTTCCCACACCACCAATACGGCAAAAGAAAGCGCTATGGCCAACACAAAATTCGATTTCATTTTTATTCCCCTGATCCGGATAACGGTAATGCCAAAAACAAACAACTTTTCAAACGTAAAAAAATTTTTATGGTAAAAGCATAACAGCCGCGCTTCGCGCCCCGCTGTTTTAACCACGGGGGGTACGGGGACTACCCAAACCCACTTTTTAATGTTTTATTATTAAAATCTTTATTTTTTTCTCTTTTTGTCTTCCCCGTGTCCCCCGTCTATGCCGATAGGTATGAGCCCTGTTAGTCGGAATGGGGTTTCCCGTTATGCCTGTTAACCGTTTTTGACCGCGGTACCGGGTCATAGCCATGGGAGGCAAAAGGCCGGCATCTTAAAATGCGGCGAATGCCCAGTAAAACGCCGCGTCCGGGTCCATGCAATTCAATGGCTTCGTACGTGTAATCTGAACAAGTGGGCCAATACCGGCACCCTGTTCGAAAAAAAACAGGAAAAGCCTTATAGATTTTGATGCCAAACAAACAGAGTGTCTTTGTCAGAGAGGACATAGCTTTTTGGTCGTTTCCAGAAAATCTTGGTAAAGAGACTGATAGTCTGCCGGGAATTCGCCTGCTTTGTGTTTGGGCAGTACAACAAAATCCCACCCTCTGGGGAGCAGGTTTTTGTTTTGCCTGAAAATTTCCCGCACGCGCCGTTTAAAAAGGTTGCGTTTCACAGCATGCCCGAATTTACGGCTCACCACAATCCCCACACGCGAAGCATGTGCGGGGGTTTCTTGGCGGTCAAGAGCCTGCACAACCAAAAAACATCCTGCCTTTTTTTTCCCAAAGCGCCGTATCCGAAGAAAATCTTCTTGTCGTCTTATCCTCTCGTGTTTTTTGAAAGTCAGTTTATTCAATGTAGGATTTTGACTGCAAAGACGGATTATCGCCTATCAGGCTGCTGAAAAACTCCTGTCGAACCTGTCATTGTCTGATTTATCAGGCGATTTGGAGCGATATAACCGCGTTATTATATTTAGAAGCGCCCGATAAATCGGGCAACTACGCTTTTTGAGCAGCTTGCAATTCCGGTTTATCCTGGTTAGGGAATCAGCTTATGACGGCCTTTCTGACGGCGGCGCTTGATAACGCGGCGTCCGCCGGGTGTTGCCATGCGTGCGCGAAAACCAATTGTTTTTTTACGGCGACGATTATGTGGTTGAAAAGTTCGTTTCATAGTAAATGTATTATAATGTTCCAACCGGCAAATGTCAAATGATTCTTCAGAAAAATGTTAAAATATCGGTCACTGCTTAGGCACCCACGGATAAACACAGTCATTTTTATGAAAACCCATTGTGTTAATAGAAATCATATATATTTTGTGTTTACCGTGTTTATCAGTGTTTATCTGTGGTTATCTAAGTAGTTGCAAATATCACAATATTTAGTAAAATACCCGCCATGTCAAATACCAAAACAAATACTCAATCCACACAGGCTGTTCCGGAATCCCTGGCCCGTGTCAAAAACATTATTGCCGTGGGCAGCGGCAAAGGCGGTGTGGGAAAATCCACAGTCACGGCCAATCTGGCGCTGGCACTCCAATCATTGGGCGCCAAGACCGCTGTTTTGGATGCTGATCTCTATGGTCCCACACAGCCGCGGATGCTGGGGGCTGATGCCAAGCCTGTTCCCCTGCAGTCAGATAAGTTCGAGCCTATTTACCAGCACGGCATAGGGTTTATGTCCTTAGGGCTTTTGGTGGAAGACGATGCCCCTGTGATCTGGCGCGCGCCATTGGCCATGCAGGTGATCAATCAATTCATCAATAATGTTACGTGGGGGGATTTGGATTATTTATTAATAGATATGCCGCCCGGCACAGGAGATGTACAATTGACATTGGCGCAAAAAGCCGCTTTAACGGGCGCTGTGATTGTGACCACCCCGCAGGACGTGGCCATTGGCATCACAAAAAAAGGCTTGAAAATGTTTCAAAAAGTCAATGTGCCGATTCTGGGAATAGTGGAAAACATGAGCGGATTCAGCTGCAAAAAATGCGGAGAAATCAACACCATTTTCAAACAAGGCGGGGGTGAACGCATGGCTGAGGAATTTGGCGTGGCTTTTCTGGGGGCTGTGCCGCTTGATGCCGAGATTGTGTCAAGCGCTGATCAGGGCATCCCTGTTTGCCTTCGTCAACCGGACTCTGCTTCCGCCGCAGCTTTCCAAAGGATTGCGCAAAACCTTCAAGATCAAGTGGCTGCCAAGATGGGATGCGTGAACACAATTGAACCAAAAGACATTGAACAGGCCCCGGAAGGGGGTCTTGTCCTGCATTGGCTTGACGGCCAGACCACGCCCTTGTCCGCTTATGATTTACGCCTCAACTGTTCATGCGCTGACTGCGTGAATGAGAAAACAGGAGAGCGCCTCCTGATCCCGAATCAAATTCCCTTAAAAATAAAAATCAACCAAATCAGCCGTGTGGGCCGGTACGGCTTGTCCGTCCAATTTTCCGACGGTCATAATACCGGGATCTATTCTTTTCAGCGTCTCAAGGAGCAAAGAGTTGTTGTAGGGGCGGACCCCTGTGTCCGCCCGTTGGAAGAGGCCAAAGAACAAGGATGTGCGCTGCCCACAGCAACGATTGAAGAGCGGGTCAAAGAGGTTTTGGAAACCCATGTCAACCCTATGATTGCCTCCCACGGCGGTTCTGTGGATCTGATAAAAGTCCAGGGAACTTCTGTTTATGTCAGCCTTCAGGGCGCATGCCGCGGCTGCATGTCAGCACAAGCCACACTCAAAAATGTGGTGGAAAGCGCCATCATGGCCCATGTCCCGGAAGTCACGGAAATAGTGGATGCAACAGAGATATAATTTTTGATTTTTGATTTGCGATTTTTGATTGAGAAGCATTAAAACAAAATCAAACAAGGACATGAAATGAATGAAGAGAGGCTCAAAAGAAGAACTAAACATTTTGCTTTGAGAGCACTAAAATTGGCGAATGCATTGCCCAAAACCGTTGAGGGGCGGGCTTTTCAATCAAAAATCGCAAATCAAAAATCAAAAATATAAGGAGTTTTCATGTCCGGCGAATACGTTTTTACCATAGAAGATCTCAGCAAATCATTTGGGCCCAAAGTTCTTTTTAAGGACATTTATTTGTCATTTTACCACAAAGCCAAAATCGGCATTGTGGGAGAAAACGGCACCGGCAAATCCACCATGCTCAGAATTATGGCAGGAGAAGAAACAGATTTTCATGGCAAAGCCCAGCCCAAAAAAGGCATTAAAATCGGTTATCTGCCGCAGGAACCCTGGCTGGACCCTCAAAAAACCGTACGCCAGGAAGTGGAATCTGCTTTTACGCACATCACAGACATGATCAAAGAATACGACAAAGTGTCTGACAGCATGTCCCAGCCTATGTCTGATCAGGACATGGAAAAAGCCATGGACAAAATGGGACGGCTTCAGGAAGCCATTGAAGCTGTGGACGGCTGGGAACTCAACAGGCACGTGGACATTGCCATGGATGCCCTGGTTCTGCCTGAAGACACCCTGCCCACAGATAAGCTCTCCGGGGGAGAGTCCAGGCGCGTGGCTCTTTGCAAACTCCTTTTACAGAAACCAGACATATTGCTGCTGGACGAGCCCACCAATCATTTGGACGCGGAAACTGTCAGTTGGCTCGAAAACACACTCAAAGAATATCCCGGAAATGTGATTGTGGTCACGCACGACCGATACTTTTTAGACAACATCACCAAATGGATATTGGAACTGGACAAAAGCAAAGGCATTCCTTTTGAAGGGAACTATTCCTCCTGGCTGGAACAAAAATCCAAGCGTTTGGATCAAGAAGAAAAAAAATCCGCCAGTCTCAAGCGCCATTTGGAAAAAGAGCTGGAATGGATGAAGCTCACGCCCAGCGCGCGCCGGGGAAAAAACAAGGCGCGTGTGCGCGAATATGAAAAGCTCTCTGAACAAAAACGTGATCAGGACATCAATTCCCTGGACATTCAAATCGCTGCCGGCCCAAATTTGGGGTCCCGCGTGATAAAAGCCAAAAACCTGAGCAAAGCTTTTGGCCCCAATGAACTCATCAAAAACGCGGATTTTGACATCCCCAGAGGCGCTGTGGTGGGGCTGGTGGGCCCGAATGGCGTGGGAAAAACAACCTTTTTCAAAATGATTGTGGGGGATGAAAAACCCGATGCAGGGGAAATGGAAATCGGTGATTCAGTGGTGGTGTCTTACGTGGACCAAAAGCGCGCGAATTTGGATCCTGACAAAACAGTGTTTGAAGAAATCTCAGGCGGCACTGAATTCATTGAGATCGGGAAAAAATCCATTCCTTCGCGCGTATACCTCACGCGTTTTAATTTCAAAGGCATTGACCAGCAAAAAAAAGTCGGGCGTTTATCCGGCGGGGAACGCAATCGCCTGCATCTGGCCAAGCAAATGCTCAAAGGCGGCAATGTGCTGCTTTTGGATGAGCCCACCAATGATCTGGATGTGGACACCTTGCGCGCTTTGGAAAACGCCATTCTGGCTTTTAATGGCTGCGTTCTGGTCATCAGCCATGACAGATTCTTTTTGGACAGAATCTGCACGCATCTTTTGATTTTTGAAGGAGAGGGAAGTCTGCGCTGGTTTGAAGGCAATTTTGAAGAATACCAGGCAAAACGCCGCGAAGAACTTGGAGGCCGCGAAGAAAACCGCCGGTCAAAATACAAGAAACTCACTTTGAAATGAAACCACGGATGAACACAGATAGACACGGTAGAAACAAGAATATTAAATGTTTATCATATGATTGACCGTGTTCATCTGTGGTTGCTTGAGCCATTGGCTATGCTGAAAATCAAAATCAAA